>NZ_QSJB01000017.1:0-41809 GCF_003469285.1 Collinsella sp. AM31-2AC | reverse complement strand
CCAGGGCACGTAGATGTTAGACCCAGGACACCGTGAACGGTGGGCGCCGCCCACCGGTCAGCGGCCAGAGCATGGGGGGCACGCCCGGTCCCGTTCCGAACCCGGAAGCTAAGCCCCATCGCGCCGAGAGTACTGCGGGGCCAGCCCGTGGGAGGCCAGGGCGCCGCTGACCGGTGGACGGCACCGAGCCGTCGCAAGACTTGAAGAAGGGGGAGGCCTCGCGGCCTCCCCCTTTTTTGCGTTTTATAGAGAGCTGTAATACAAGAACTCGCCTTCTTTTAGCTTGTCTTACTGTTTGGCTGTATTTTGAGTCCTTCTTTTGTATTTGCGCGATAATAACTCCCATTGGCGTTAGGGAGGACTTGATGTTTACCGTTTTTGTCTTGGGCAATATTGCTTCGGGTAAGTCGACTGCCTGCCGCTATCTCGAATCTCATGGCGCCATGCTTATCGATCTGGACGAGCTTGCCAAATCGCTGTATGTGCCAGGCTCCGATATCGTCAATGCCCTCGCGGAAGAATTTGGCTGGGATATTTTGGACGAGGAGGGCGGCGTTCGCCGTAACATCCTCGCTTCTCGAGCTTTTGTTTCTCCTGATGCGGTCGCGAGGCTCAATAGCATTGTGCACCCCGTTCTCATTGAGCAGCTTTCGCTTAGGATTCTTGATCCGGTTTGCTGCACGGTTTCGTCCCCCCGTTATCCCTTTGCGGTTGTCGAGGTTTCTGCCCCGACTGGTTTTGAGGATGCTTTTGGCCTGGCTGATGAAATTCTGGTTATCAGCGCTCCTTTAGCAGTTCGTCGCGGGCGTGCTATTCATCGTGGTATGGAGCCCTCTGATTTTGATGCGCGTTCTGCATGCCAACCTGATGAGGCTTCGCTTTGCAATCTCGCTTCGACGGTAATCGATAATGCGGCGGGCGATAACTCGCTCTTTGAACAACTGGACGCTTGGCTTGTGCGCCATGGCTTCGGGGATGTAGTGGATAAGGAGGAGGTCGATGCCTAGGACACGTTTCTTTACGTGGTATCGCGTGGCGCCACTTGCCGTTGTGTTCGTCTTTGGCCTTATTTCGCTCGTCTACTCGTATGCTCCTGCCGCTTTCTTTAAGCCTTTGTATCCGATTGACTACGAGGCGTACGTAAAGCAATCGAGCATTTCGCACAATCTTGATCCGTATCTGGTGTGTGCTGTCATAAAGTCGGAATCGAATTGGGATCCCGAGGCCGAGTCGAATCAAGGCGCTCGGGGATTAATGCAGCTGATGCCCGAGACTGCCCAGGATATGATTGCCAAAGGTCTTGTCGATGGTAGCGAGTATTCAGCCGACAACCTTAACGATCCCGCTACGAACATCGAGTTTGGCTGTGCGTATCTTTCGTATCTTCTAACGTATTTTAACGGGTCGACCGACAGTGCCATTGCTGCCTATAACGCTGGCATGGGCAATGTCGACGGTTGGGCGCAGCAGAGCACTTCGCTTCATAATGCAATCACCTTTCCCGAGACGCAGGCGTATCTGATTCGTGTCAATAATGCCTGGGTTCGCTATAAGACCCTCTATCCCGATCGGTTCGTATAGGACTATGCCTGCCGCCTGCGTATACTGCAGATATATGAGTTAGGAGTATCCATGGCGGAATTTGAAGTTGAGCGTGTTGGAGGAGAGCTCAAACGTTTTGGCGTTGAGGGCTCTGCGGTGCCATTTAAGGTTGTATCTCCTTATGAGCCTGCAGGTTCTCAGCCTAAGGCCATTGAGTCGCTTGTGCAGGGCGTGAGGGATGGAGATCGCTATCAGGTTTTGCTGGGCGTGACTGGTTCGGGCAAGACCTTTACGATGGCTAAAACCATCGAGGCCCTGGGGAAGCCGACGCTTGTCATGGCTCCCAATAAAACGCTCGCCGCTCAGCTTGCGAGCGAGCTCAAAGAGTTCTTTCCCAACAACGCTGTGGTCTACTTTGTCTCGTACTACGACTACTATCAGCCCGAGGCGTATGTGCCGCAAAGCGATACATATATCGAGAAAGACTCCTCGATTAACGAAGAGGTCGAGATGCTGCGACATCAGGCGACCGCATCGCTGCTCTCTCGACGCGATGTGATCGTTGTCGCATCGGTCTCGTGTATCTATGGCATTGGCTCTCCTGAGGACTATGCGGGTCTGGCTCCAAACGTCGACAAGAAGGTGCCGCTCGAGCGCGATGACTTTATCCACGCACTTATCGACATTCAATATGATCGCAATGACTATGACCTGGCGCGCGGCACGTTCCGCGTGCGTGGCGATGTCGTCGACGTGTATCCGCCTTATGCCGAGCATCCGTTGCGGTTTGAGTTCTTTGGCGACGAGGTCGAGCTGATTGCCGAGATCGATGAGGTCACCGGAGAGATGCTTCGTGAGTACGAGGCCATCCCCGTGTGGCCGGCCTCGCACTACGTGACCGAGAAGCCGAAGGTCAAGGCGGCTCTGAAATCGATCAGCGAAGAGTGCGAGAAACGTGTGGCCGAGCTCAAGGCGACTGATAAGTTGCTCGAGGCGCAGCGTCTGCAGCAGCGCACCGATTATGATCTTGAGATGCTCGAGACCATGGGTTTTTGTAACGGTATCGAGAACTACTCGCGTCATCTGGACGGTCGCAAGCCGGGTGAGCCGCCGTTTACCCTGATCGATTACTTTCCCAAGGATATGCTCTGCATCATCGATGAGAGCCATGTGACGGTGCCGCAGATTCGCGGCATGCACGAAGGTGACCGCTCGCGTAAGGTGACGCTGGTGGAACACGGTTTTCGTCTGCCCTCGGCGCTCGATAACCGCCCACTTCGTTTCGATGAGTTTGAGGCGAGGATTCCCCAGTTCATCTATGTTTCGGCCACGCCGGGCGACTATGAGCTGCGGGTGAGCCAAAACGACGTTGAGCAGATTATTCGTCCGACCGGTCTGCTCGACCCCAAGATTGATGTGCGTCCGGTTCGTGGGCAGATTGACGATCTTGAGGACGAGATTCGCGAGCGCGTGGTGCGCAAGGAGCGCGTACTGGTGACCACGCTCACCAAGCGCATGGCCGAGGACCTGACCGACCATCTGCTTGATGCCGGCATTAAGGTCAATTACATGCACTCCGATACAGCGACGATGGACCGTGTCGAGATCCTGCGAACGCTGCGCGAGGGAAAGATCGATGTTCTCGTTGGTATCAACCTGCTTCGCGAGGGCTTGGATCTCCCCGAGGTCTCACTGGTGGCAATTCTCGATGCCGATAAGGAAGGCTTCTTGCGCAACCGCCGTTCGCTGATTCAGACGATTGGCCGCGCGGCCCGTAACGCCGATGGCGAAGTCATCATGTATGCAGACGTTATGACCGATTCGATGAAAGAGGCCATCGAGGAGACGCAGCGCCGTCGCGAGATTCAGATGGCATATAACGAAGAGCATGGCATTGTGCCCAAGACGGTGCGCAAGGCCATCAACGACATCTCAAGTTTTATTGCCGAGGCCGAAAAAACCGTGGGTTCCAAGGGACGCTCGAAGGGCGACTCTCTTGGCCATGGCGCATTCTATACGCCCGATGAGTCGGGCGAGGGTGGCGTGCCGGAAACGGTGGCGCCCGAGCAGACACTTGCGGAGCAGTTGGAAGAACTGCCGCATGACGAGCTCGTGCGGATCGTCGAAACCATGGAAGAGGATATGCGTAACGCTTCTGCTGCCATGGACTTTGAGGAGGCGGCGCGCCTGCGCGATGCCGTCGTTCAGATTCGAGCGATGCTCGAGGGTGCGTCTGAGGACGAGACGATTGAGCGCTTACGTTCGCAGGCCCGCAAGGGTTCCACGTTCGCATCGGGCAGAAAACGCCAGGGTGCACGGTTTAAGAAATAGTGAACAGGCCCCGAGTTCCCTGTGGAGCTTGGGGCCTGTGTCTTTTGCGCGCTGGAATTCGTGCGTTAGAGGTCTGCGATCAGGGCTTCGGCACAACGGATGCCGTCGGTGGCCGCGCTCATGATGCCGCCGGCATATCCAGCTCCCTCACCACAAGGATAGAGGCCCGGGGTCGACACGGCATGGCACGTTCGGTCTCGGGTGACGGTGACCGGTGAGCTCGAACGAGTCTCCACGCCGGTAAGAACGGCGTCGGGGCGGTCGTAGCCGCGCAGCTTTTTTCCGAGTAGGGGAAGTCCCAGGCGGAGCGACTCGACGATATGCTGCGGCAGGGCTTCGTCAATTGCCGTCCAGGTCACACCGAGCGGATAGGTGGGCTTTACCTTTCCGGGCGCCTTGCTGGCACGTCCTGCGAGGAAATCTCCGACGAGCTGTGCCGGTGCGTTCCAGTTGGAACCGCCCAGGCGATAGGCGGCCGCCTCGCAGGCACGCTGGAGCTCGATGCCGGCGAGCGGGTCATCGTTGGGAAGGTCCTCGGGTGTGACGTTAACGAGCAGGGCGGCATTTGCGTTGCATCCGCCGCGGGCATTGAGACTGGCGCCGTTGACGCACAGGTGGCCCTGCTCGGAAGAGGCGGCGACAACCTGCCCGCCGGGGCACATGCAAAACGAGAACACGCTGCGGCCGTTGGGAAGATGGGCGACGAGCTTGTAAGGGGCTGCTCCGAGGGCAGGATGTCCCGCCGAGGCTCCGTATTGGACTCGGTCGATGTCGCGCTGCGGATGCTCGATGCGAACGCCCATGGCAAAGGTCTTTTGTGCGAGGGCCACGTTGTGGCCCTTAAGGAGCTCAAAAATATCGCGAGCAGAATGCCCGCAGGCGAGGATGAGGTGCTTTGTCTCGATTGGCTCGCAAGCGGCGTCTTGGGACGATTGGACATCAATACCGGTGATGGCGCCAGACGCGTCGATGCGAATGTCGACGAGCTTCGTTCGATAACGGACGACACCTCCGAGCTGCTCGATGCGCTGGGATATAGCGGTGACAACCGTGGGAAGGATGTCGGAGCCAATGTGCGGCTTGGCATCCCACAGAATATCGCGGGGCGCGCCCGCCTCGACGAAGGTTTCGAGGATAAGGCGATGGGCGGGATTTTTGGTTCCCGTATTGAGTTTGCCGTCCGAGAAGGTTCCCGCGCCGCCCAGGCCAAACTGGATATTGCTCTCGGGGTCGAGGATGCGCTCCTTTAGAAAGAGGTCGATCGCCTGCGAGCGGCGAAATGCCGGGTCGCCGCGCTCGATGAGCAAGGGCTTAAGACCTGCTTCGGCGAGCGTAAGCGCAGCGAAAAGGCCGGCGCATCCGGCGCCGACAACGACAGGGCGTTCTTGAGGCGCGTCGGAGGCGGGGGAGGGGAATGAAGGCTCATCGTCTTCTATCGCGCGTACGCGCGAGCGGTCACGCTCGGCAACGCTGTCGACCGCTTCTCGCTCGAGGTGGGGACTAGTCAGCTCAACACGAAAGCTCAGGATAAAATGGACGTCTCGTTTTTTGCGAGCGTCGATTGACTTGCGGTGGAGCTCGATGGACTTGATCTCGGAGTCCTTGCAACGTAGGACGCGCTTGGCGACTCGCTTGCCAACAATGAGACAGGCATTTTCATCGCCGGCTTCATCGAGCGACGCGTTGACTTGGGTGATTTCGATCATCGAGGTCTCCTTAGAGGCAAGAAAGAGGCCGTCCGGTATCCCAGACGGCCCGAATGTGTTTTTGATTATAGACTGCGCGGCTACAGGCTGCTTGCAGCGCGAATGCCCGAGATCCAGGCCCACGCAAGGTTAAAGCCTCCGCAATCGGCGTCGATGTCGAGCGCTTCACCGCAAACGTAAAGCGGAGCGTCGACAACGCTGCGCGCGCGTAGACTGGGTGTTGAGATACTCTCGACAGATACGCCACCACGCGTGACCTGCGCTGAGCGCTCCTCGGCTGTTCCCTCGACGAGCAACTTAAAGTGCTTGAGGATCGAGACCAGATGGATGACATCGTTGGAGCCTGGATGGCACTGCTCGAACGCTGTGCAGACGACGCGGGAGAGTTGCGGGGCGAGCATGCCGTCGAGCCAACGGGGATCGCGGGGTGAAAAGTCACCGAACAGCTCAACGCGCCGGTTGAGCATATCGAGCAACTCGTCTTTGGAGAGGTCGGGGAAAACGTCGAGCAGGATCGTATCGCCGTGCTGGATACGACGAGAGAGGTTGAAGACAGCGACACCCGAGATACCGAAGGTTCGAAACAGCACTTCACCGTCTTCGTGCCAGAGCTCATTATGATTGCGGGCGAGCGTCAAGCGGGCACGGACGCGCAGGCCATCCAACGTCTTGAGTGCCGCTCGATCGCCAACGACCGTTGCCGATACGGGGCAGAGGATGGGGCGCAGCGAAGTGAGGGGAAAGCGAAACGTATCGGCGATACCGGTGGGGTTGCCGCCCGTAGCGATAATTACGGCATGTGCCTGCAGGGCCTCGTTCTTGCGAGGGACATCGGCGAGCGCCTTCCGAAGCGAGCGGAGCTCCGATTTTCGGTCGTCGTGCTTTTTTGCCTTGAGCGCCCGCGCTGGACGGTCTATTTGGAGTGCCCAGCCTTCGGAAGCTTTGTACGCCGAGGCAACGTTGGCTCCGCAGATTAAGGTGATACCTAGGCGGTCGCAAACGCTGAGAAGCGCGTCGCGCACCGATTCGGCGCGAAGGGAGCGCGGGTACAGCCGGCCTTCCTCGGAGGTTGTCATGATGCCCAGCGAGGAGAAGAAACCCATAAGCTCTTGTTCGGGCTGGGGGCCCATGACGGATTCGACGAATGCGGGGTGGTTATACCGCTGAGGATCAATCGATTCGTTGGAGAGGTTGCAACGGCCGTTACCGGTCGCAAGGAGCTTGAGGCCGCAGGCGACATCGCGCTCAACGATGCAGACGCTTTTGCCAGCGCGTGCGGCCGTAATGGCGGCGGCGAGGCCTGAAGCCCCGCCGCCGATTACCAAGACGTCATAGAGGGCGCTCGCGTTCACTTAGGCCTCGTCGGTCTCGTGCGGGGTAATAGCCTCGACGGCAGAGACTGCCTTGGGCAACATGCCATCGGGCAGCGCGGTCTCGACCTCGCCCTTATCGCAGGCCTCGGCGAGTGCCGGATTAATGGGAAGCTGGCCCAAGATGTCGAGGTTATAGCGCTCTGCGACCTCGGGGAGCTTGCTCTTGCCAAAGACCTCGATCTTCTTGCCGCAGTCGGGGCACTCAATATAGCTCATGTTCTCGACAATGCCCAGAATGGGGACGTTCATCTTCTCGGCCATGTTGACCGCCTTGGCGACGATCATCGAGACCAGATCCTGCGGGCTCGTGACGATGACGATGCCGTCGACGGGCAGCGACTGGAAGACGGTGAGCGCGACGTCGCCTGTTCCCGGAGGCATGTCGACCAGCAGGTAGTCGATGGGGCCCCACGAGGTCTCGCTCCAGAACTGCCTAATGGCGCCTGCGATGACCGGACCGCGCCAAAGGACGGGGTCGGTCTCGTTTTGGAGCAGCAGGTTGGAGCTCATGACCTTGACGCCGTGTTCGGAGATTTCGGGCAGCATAAGGTTGCCAAGGGCATGGACGTGGCGTCCGCTCATACCGAACATCTTGGGGATAGAGGGACCGGTGATGTCGGCATCGAGGACGCCGACCTTGTGGCCGTGACGGGCAAGCTCGGTGGCGATGGCACCGGTGACAAACGACTTGCCGACACCGCCCTTGCCGGAAAGCACGGCGATGACGCGTTTGACCTCGGACAGCGTGTTCTCCTCAAATTGCGACGGCGACGTTTGTCCGCCGGCGGCCTGTGCGTGCTCGCAACCCATGTATGACTCCTTTGTATATGTTGGGGCCGGGGCCCCGTGGTGTGACACGAGCGTCATTGTACCCTCGTTTGCGAGCGGGAGTCATTTGCGATTCATTTGGGCCGAGCGTGCTTGCAATACGATGGGTCCAAGCGAATGGGCGGGCTTACTGAACTTTGCTGGCGAACTCGAGGTATTGCATGCGCTGCAGCTTGTCGATCGTCGAGGCGTATGGGCTGTCTTCAGATTCCAAGTCGTAGCGCAGCCCGTCGGCACCGAGGTAGCCGGCGACATTGATGGTGGGCACATCTGACCTTGTTGCTAGCAGAGCCTTTTGATAGTCGGTGAGCGGGGCGCCGATCTTATTAAGGGTAATGGCTGCAATCTCGTTTGCCCCGACGGTGTCGTAGACGTTGAGCTCGGTATCGCCGGCGATTTCATAGTTAGCCCAGACGAAATATGTTGACTGATAGATACGGAAAGCGTGGCTTGCCGTATCTTCCTGAGGGTACAGCTCGTCGTTGAGAGTCGTTGCGGCGCTCGGCTGATGGTCGCCAAAAAAGACAAGGACAACCGGTCTGCCGATATTGCGGAGCTCGTTGATAAAGTACTCGAGGTCCCGGTCGGATGCGTTGATGCAGGTAAGATAGGTGTTGAGCGCGCTATTGGCGCCCTCGCTGGCTCCCTCGACCCAATAGTTTGTCAGCTCCTCGGCGGGAACGGTGCCATAGTCGTAGCCGCCGTGATTTTGCATCGTGACGTCAAAGATGAACTGCGGGGCTTCGTCGGTTCTAAGCAGGTCGAGTATCTTGTCGTAGGTGGCGTAGTCGCATACGCCGGCATGGTAACAGGGCGCACCTTCGAAATCGCCGATTGAAAGAAAGTCTCCAAAGCCCAGCTGCTGATAGATTTTATCTCGATGGTAGTTGACGGGGTTTTGCGGGTGCATAGCGGTAGCGGTATACCCAAGCTCCTTGAGGTTCTTTGCCAGGCTGTTGACGCCATTCATCTGATACAGCTGATAGGGGATTTTGCCTAATCCGACAAAGGCCGTTGTCGCTCCGGTCAAAAATTCGAATTCGGAGTTCGCCGTTCCGCCACCGGCGACCGAAGCGAGCATGGTGCCGCGAACAAGTGTGTCGGGAAGCGAGTTGTAGAATGCGGGGCCGGTGTACCCGGCCGCCTGGAGCTGCTCAAAGCACGAAAGGTCACTAAAACTCTCGTTCATGACGGCAACAATCGTCGGCTTGATTTCATTGAACTGGGCAACGGCCGCCGCGCGCTGCTCGCTCGAGCCATACGTGCTGTCGTAGGCGGCGGCGAGCTCCTGCTCGATGCTCTGCGCCTCATCGGGCGTATAGTCTTCGGGCTTCTCAATGGGCAACTCGTTGACCATTTCGGTGAACGAAGTGATAAAACCCTGAGACGCATACGTGGTGATGGGCTGCCAACGGTCAAATCCAAAATTCAGTGCCTGCTCCAAGTCGATGCTGGAAAAGCCCGAGAGCCCCACAACGGTCACGAGCAGAAAAGCGCAGAGGTTAGCGGCGATTGCGGGGAAGACATGGGTGGGCGTACGGAGCTTTCGCGGTCGGATAAGCGAAAGAAGCCCCAGGGAAATCTCCAGCAGGGCGAGAGAGGTTACGATTCCGGCGGTAAAGGTAAACTCGTATCCCTCGCTCACTTCCATTGCGGTGCCAAGGGCCAAGATATCGCTTGGCAGGATGGCCTCGCCTTTAAACGTTATGACGAAGTGCTCGGCAATGCCAAGGATGCAACAGACGACGGGCACGAGGGCCATGACGCCTCCATGACGCTGTCCCAGCAAATAAAGGGAGAGCAGAACCGTTGCGAGCAGCCCGACGGAAAACCCGAATGAGTTGGCGGGAATGCGATAGAACGTTTCGTTGCAGGCAATTTCGAGTGAAACGAACGAGAGCGCTGAAACAGCGGCGATGACAAGGATGTCACGGCAAATACAGGCAACCGTTCCCGTCGCAAGATCGGTTTGGTCGATAAGTCCCGAAACCAAGGGTTCGACAAGAAGTATGACGGCGGCAGCACCGAGCGCCGAATAAGAAAGGACCCATAGGGAACTGTCCTCATTTACGAGCAATTGATTCGTAATCCATGCAGCTACCACGCCGAGCGGGATGAGGAGCGTCGCGCACCAAAAGACGCGGGCAATGGGCGGCTTTTCATTGTGTTTGATTGAAAAATACACGCGCACGACGACGGTGGCCACGATAAGGACGGCGATGAATATGGGCAGATTGGCCATGTCGCTCGAAGTGATTTCAAGGGGGATATCTTCGGTCATGGACGTTCCTCTGTTACAGCAAATTAAGTTCAGTATTAGATTACTGTAACCTTTCCACGGCATTTCGAGAAACAAAGCGCCCGATACGCAAGGCTAAAGGTCTGCGAATCTTGTATTACGAACATCTGTGCGCGTCGAGTGCGCTAAACTCATCGACAGTATGATTCGATGCAATAGGAGGCAAGGAGCTTCCATGTCTGATTCTTCTATCGTTATTCGCGGCGCTCGTGAGCACAACCTCCGTGATATCGATGTTTCCATTCCGCGCGACCAACTCGTGGTCATTACCGGTCTTTCTGGCTCGGGCAAGAGTTCGCTGGCATTTGACACTATCTATGCCGAGGGCCAGCGTCGATATGTCGAGAGCCTTTCGAGCTATGCGCGCCAGTTCTTGGGCCAGATGGACAAACCCGACCTGGATTCAATCGACGGCCTTTCGCCGGCGGTGTCGATCGACCAAAAGACGACGTCTAAAAACCCTCGCTCGACGGTTGGCACCGTAACCGAGATTTATGACTATCTGCGCCTACTGTTCGCCCGTGTGGGCACCCCGCACTGTCCCGAATGCGGCCGCGTCATTGAGCGCCAGACGACCGACCAGGTTGCCGACAAGGTCTTGGCGGCGGGGGAGGGCCGCCGCGCGTTTGTGCTGGCACCGGTAGTGCGCGGGCGAAAAGGCGAGTACGCCAAGCTGTTTGAGGACCTTCGCGCCGAGGGCTTTAGCCGCGTGCGTGTCGACGGCGAGGTTCGCTCGCTTGATGACCCTATCGATTTGGATAAGAAATTCAAGCACGATATCGAGGTCGTGGTCGACCGCATCGTGATCCGTGAGAACTCGCTGGGCCGTATTGCCGAGTCCGTTGAACAGGCGACTGCGCTGGCGCACGGCAATGTGAACGTATACTTGCTGCCCGACCGCGACGCTCCCGAGGGGACCGAAGGCGAGTTGCTGGAGTATTCGCTGGCGTTAGCGTGCCCGGAGCATGGACACTCCATCGATGACCTGCAGCCGCGTGATTTCTCGTTCAACGCGCCCTATGGCGCGTGCCCAGAGTGCGATGGCCTGGGCTTTAAGAAGACGGTCGATGCCGAGGCCCTAATCGAAGACCCCTCGAAGTCGATCGCCGACGGGGTTTTTGGCAGCCTGTTTGGCAACTCTAACTACTATCCGCAGATTTTCGCTGCGGTCTGCAAACACTTTAAGGTGAGCGTCGATACGCCGTGGGAGGATCTGCCTCCGCGGGTGCGTCGCGCGTTTTTAGACGGCATGGGCGACCAGAAGATTTCGGTCGACTATCAAAAGCTCGATGGGCGCCGCAGCCAGTGGGACACCAAGTTCTCGGGCGTGCGCAATATCCTGTACGAGCGCTATACCGAGACGACGAATGAGAACACCAAGGCGCGCTTGGAGAAGTACATCCGCGAGGAGCCGTGCTCGAGTTGCCATGGTGCTCGTCTGCGCCCCGAGATGCTCGCCGTTACCGTAGGCGGTAAGTCCATTTACGAGGTCTGCTGCCTATCGTGCCGCGAGTCGCTCGAGTTTTTTGAGGGCTTGGAGCTTACCGAGCGCCAACAATTTATCGGTGGGCGCATCGTCAAGGAAATCCTGGAGCGCTTGCGTTTTCTGGTCGATGTCGGACTCGACTATCTGACCCTCGATCGTGCCTCGGCGACGCTTTCCGGAGGCGAGGCCCAGCGCATTCGCCTGGCAACGCAGATCGGCGCCGGCCTCATGGGTGTGCTGTACATTTTGGACGAGCCATCGATTGGCCTCCATCAGCGCGATAACGAGCGCCTGATCAAGACGCTTGAGCGCCTACGCGATATCGGCAATACCGTCATCGTCGTCGAGCATGATGAGGATACGATTCGTGCTGCCGACTATGTGATCGACATGGGCCCCGGCGCGGGCGTGAACGGCGGACACGTAGTCGCGGCGGGAACGCCTGCCGATATCATGGCGTGTCCCGAGTCGATGACGGGCGCTTATCTGACCGGCAAACGAATGATCCGGGTTCCCGATGAACGCCGCAAGCCCGGTCGCGGCTGCCTTAAGATCACGGGCGCCCGCGCCAACAACCTCAAAAACGTTACCGCCAAGATTGAGTTCGGTACGCTTACGGTCGTTACCGGCGTGTCGGGATCGGGTAAGAGCTCCCTGGTTACCGACACTATCGCACCTGCCCTTACGAATGCCATTCACCGTTCGACGCGCCCTGTGGGTCCGTATAAGAAAATCGAGGGCATCGAGTGTATCGATAAGGTTATCGATATCGACCAGTCGCCGATTGGCCGCACGCCGCGTTCCAACCCTGCTACGTACATTGGCCTGTGGGATGATCTTCGCGCGCTGTTTGCGAGTACGCCGGAGTCGAAGGCGCGTGGCTACTCGCCGGGACGTTTCTCCTTTAACGTGAGCGGCGGTCGCTGCGAAGCATGCAAGGGCGACGGACAAATTAAGATCGAGATGCACTTCCTTCCCGATATCTATGTCCCCTGTGAGGTCTGCGGCGGCAAACGCTATAACCGCGAGACGCTTGAGGTCACCTACCGTGGTAAGACCATCTCGGACGTGCTCGACATGAGCGTCACCGAGGCACTGGCCTTCTTTGGGAATATCCCGCAGATTAAGCGCAAGCTCCAGACGCTGTACGATGTAGGCTTGGGCTACGTGAGCCTGGGCCAGCCCGCTACGACGCTCTCGGGCGGCGAGGCGCAGCGTGTGAAGCTCGCCAAGGAGCTTCATCGACGCCAGACGGGCAAGACGTTCTATATTTTGGATGAGCCGACGACCGGCCTTCATTTTGAGGACGTCCGCCAGCTGCTCGATGTGCTGCAGCGCTTGGTCGATGCGGGCAACACGGTGCTGGTGATTGAACACAACCTTGATGTCATCAAGGTTGCCGACCGTCTGATCGATATAGGCCCCGAGGGCGGTAACGGCGGCGGAACCGTCGTGGTTTCGGGCACACCGGAGCAGGTTGCGGACTGTCCGCAGAGTTATACGGGCAAGTTTTTGGCGCCGTTGCTCAGGCGTGACCGGGAGCGTCAGGCTCAACTTGATGCTCAATAAATAGGCGATTCAGTTTATGGGCGCCATCGACTCCTTGTGATTCGATGGCGCTTGCTGTGTCGAAGTGACGTATGCAGCCGAATTGGACATATACTTAATCCTTGCGTCCGAATGCGAGGGAAAGGATATGCCATGGCAAAGGCTGTAAAGACGCCAAAAACCAATGCGATGCGCGAGCTGGAAAGCGCCGGCATTTCCTATGTTCTACATACGTACGAAGACGATGGTGATGAGTCGGCGGGCCTGGGGGTCGCGATTTCGGAGCAGCTTGGCGAGGAGCCCGGTCAAGGATTTAAGACCTTGGTCTGCGTGACGCCGTCCAACGACCACGTCGTGTGCTGCATCCCTGTTGCCGACGAGCTCGATCTAAAGTCCGCCGCGCGTGCCGCGGGGGAGAAGTCCTTGGCCATGATGCATGTGAAGGATTTGCTTGCGGCGACTGGCTACGTTCGCGGCGGCTGCAGTCCGGTCGGTATGAAAAAACGCTACCGGACGCTCATTGATGAGACATGTGTCCTTTGGGATACCATTTTTATTTCGGGAGGCAAGCGTGGTTATCAGCTCGAGCTTGCACCTGATGATTTAATTGCATTTTGCGGGGCGACAGTTGCCGCGATTACGAGAGAGGACTGAGCGATGCCGCAGGAAGAATTGAAGCGCGGAGCTCATTTTGCAGAAGAATCTGCGCCTCAGACACCCTCATCCGAAGCTTCTTCATCGCGAGATGACACTGACGACATGGGCTCGTCGGACTACTCCACGGTTGGTCGTTCCGCCGGGCTTATGACCATCCTGACCATCGTGTCTCGCGTCACTGGTTTTATCCGCACGTGGGCAATGGCGGCCGCTATCGGCATGTCGCTACTCTCGTCCTCCTATCAGGTCGCCAACAACCTGCCCAATATGCTCTACGAACTCGTGATGGGCGGCATGCTCGTGACGGCGTTTTTGCCCGTGTACATGGGCGTGAGGCGTGAGCAGGGTCGCGAGGCCTCGAACGAGTACGTGGGCAACCTGCTCGGCATTCTGCTTTTGGTGCTGGGTGGCATTTCGTTGCTGGGGACCGTGTTCGCCCCGGGCTTTATCTGGACGCAATCGTTCCTTTCGGGTGACGGCGGCAGCATGGATACCGCTGCGTTCATGTTCCGTTTCTTTGCCATCCAGATTCTGTTTTATGGTTTGGGTTCGGTGTTCTCGGGCGTTCTCAACGCACACCGCGACTACTTCTGGTCGACGTTTGCCCCGGTCCTCAACAATGTGATCGTCATTGCGAGCTTTATGGGTTTTGCGCCCGTGTCCGCACAGTTTGGCGAACGTGCCGGCATCATCTTGATTGCGGCCGGTACGACCCTCGGTGTCTTTGTTCAGATGGCATGTCAGATTCCCGCGCTTGGCAAGCACGGCGTGCATCCCCATATCCATATCGACTTTAAGGACCCCGCGCTGCGCCAGACGATTGCGCTCGGTATCCCGACGCTGCTCGCCACGGTGTGCATGTTTGTCTCGACTTCTATCACCAACGCTGCCGCGCTGGTGGTCCAGCCCGAGACTGGCCCTTCCGTCATCGCCTATGCGCGCCTGTGGTACACGCTGCCCTACGCGCTGATTGCCGCCTCGCTTTCGACGGCGCTCTATACCGAGCTCTCTCACGACGCACAGGAGAAGGATTACGACAGCGTTCGCACGGGCATTTCGCGTGGCGTCGCCCAGATGCTGTTCTTCCTGATTCCGTTTGCGCTGTACCTGATTGTCTTCGCGCGTCCGCTCAACATGATTTACTGTGCCGGCAAGTTCGATGAATCCGGCGTGGCGCTGGTGTCCGAGTTCCTTGTCTACCTGGCGTTCTCGCTGCCGCTCTACGGCGTGGTCGTGTTGATGCAGAAGAGCTTCTCTGCCTTGCTCGACATGAAGCCCTATAGCCGCTATTGCCTGTATTCCGCCATCGGCCAGGCCGGCTCGGTTCTGCTGTTTGGCGTTGTGCTGGGCTTCGGTATGCCGGCAATCGCGCTTTCGTATGTCGTCGACTACGTGATCTTGGTCGGCTGTTCGCTGTGGTGGCTGCGTCGTCGCCTGCGTGGCCTTCAGGTCAAATCTATCCTACATGGCGGTTTCTTTGGCCTTTTGCTCGGTGGCCTGGGTGCTGCCGCAGGCGCCGGCGTCATGTGGGCGCTTGAACACTTTGTCGGGGCACTTGGCGGCTCGATTCTGATTACTCTTGGCTATGTTTGCGTTGCGGGTGTCGTCTCGCTTGCTGTTACCTTTGGCCTTGCCGTCGTCCTTAAGATGCCCGAGGTCTCGGCGCTGCTTCGTCGCAAGTAGGTGCGCGTGGCCGGTCACGACAACATTCCAACGCTTGCCGAGCAGGTTTCGCGCGTTCCCACGCAGCCCGGATGCTACCTTTGGAAGGATGCCAAGGGCGATGTCATCTACGTGGGCAAGGCGAAAAACCTGCGCGCCCGTATGCGTCAGTACGTGACGCTGCAGGACGAGCGCCAGAAGATCCCGCTGATGATGCAGCTGGTGGCGAGCTTTGACTATATCGTGGTGGAGACCGAGCACGAGGCGTTGGTGCTCGAGCGCAATTTGATTGGTCAGTACCATCCGTACTTTAACGTCGACCTCAAGGATGACAAGAGCTACCCCTTTATCGCCATTACAAAGGGCGACCTGTATCCCGCTATCAAATACACGCGTGAGCGTCATAAGCCGGGAACGCGCTATTTTGGACCTTATACCGATAGCCGCGCGGCACGTGAGACGATAGATACGCTGCGCAAGGTTATCCCCATCTGCTCCGCATCCTGTGCGGAGTGGCGTCGTTGTCGCCGTATCGTCGAGTCCCACAAGGGCGAGGAAGACATCGTCAATATGATTTGCGCGCAAAACGGGCGCCCCTGCTTTGACTACCATGTCGGGCGCGGCCCGGGTGCGTGTGTCGGCGCGATTTCCCCGGCAGACTATGCCAAGAACGTCAAGCGTGTCGAGCGCTTTTTGTCGGGCCATCGCAAGGATGTCGTCGATGAGCTGACCTCCGAGATGACGGATGCCGCTGAGGCGCTCGACTTTGAGCGCGCGGCACGCGTCAAACGTCGTTTGGAGGTCATCAGGGGTCTGGACGATCGTCAGCAAGTCGTTTTTCCCTCCAGTGTCGATATAGATGTCATCGGTTTCTATCGCGAGGAGACCATCTCCGCCGCTTGCGTCTTCGTCGTTCGCGAGGGCCGAACTGTTCGCACCTGCGAGTTCATTCTCGACAAGGGTCTTGATGTTGACGAGGAAGAGCTCCAGTCGGGCTTTCTTAAGCGCTATTACGACGAGACGGCTGATATTCCAGCTGAGGTCAACCTTTCCGTCGAGCTTGAGGATGCGGAAGCGCTGGGGGAGTGGCTTGCGGGCAAGCGTGAGCGTTCCTGCCATCTCCATAGGCCGCAGCGTGGCGAAAAGCACCGTCTGCTCGATATGGCATCCAAAAATGCGCGCCATGCCCTCATGCGCTACATGATGCGAACGGGGTACGCTGACGACCGCACCAATCAAGCGCTCCTGGAGCTCGAAAGTGCGTTGGCGCTGCCATCGCCGCCGTTGCGTATCGAGTGCTTCGATATCTCTACACTGCATGGCACCTTTACGGTCGCCTCGATGGTGGTGTTTACCAACGGGCGCGCCGACAAGAGTCAGTATCGTCGTTTTAAAATTCAGGCCGAATTGGACGAGGCAAACGACTTCGTGTCGATGTCCGAGGTTTTGGGACGACGTTATGCTCCCGAGCGCATGGCCGACGAGCGCTTTGGCTCGCGCCCCGATTTGCTCGTTGTCGATGGCGGTAAGCCGCAATTGACCGCTGCGATCAAGCAACTTGAGGCTCTTGGGCTCGATATACCAGTTTGTGGCTTGGCAAAGGCCGATGAGGAGGTTTTCGTGCCTTGGGACGAGACTCCCGTCGTGCTGCCGACCGGGTCCGCGTCGCTCTATCTAATTAAACAGGTGCGCGATGAATCGCACCGTTTTGCCATCACGTTCCATCGCGAATTGCGCGATAAAGCCATGACGGTTTCGGTACTCGATGACGTTCCAGGCGTGGGACCCACCAGAAAACGTGCCCTTATGCGCCATTTTGGCTCGATGAAGCGTTTGCGCGCGGCGAGCGAGCAAGAGATCGCGGAAGTTCGAGGCATTCCTGCCGATGTCGCCAAAGCGGTTCACGAGGCGCTCGTTGCATGGAATGCCGAGCGCGCCGAGGCGGCGGCAAAGCAATCCGAAAACTAAACACGCCTCTAAACAACTGATATACATGATTGCGTGATTTTCAATCATTTATTTCACGGCGATTACCAGCCGATTTCGGGTTTAATTAACGCTAAAACGTTTGACTAGCCATGGTGAACAACCCTGCTATCCTGCGGGTTGACGAAGACTGATATCTCACCTCGTCGATACATACTGTCTGGCGAATCGTTTGTCAATGAATTCGGTGAACGGTAGCAAATACCGTTCAAGCGTATGTATGTATCGGTCGCCGAGCGCGGCACCTCAGTTGGGTTCGTCGGTAGGTAAGGTATATATCGTCCGCAAGTTGCGCGGGGGCACGTCTAGGCGCTCCCGGGTAAGATTCTCTATTGATAGGAGAAGACATGGCCATCATCAACAAGGGTATGTCCAGGCGTTCGTTCCTCGGCCTCACCGGCAGCGTCGCTGCTGTCGCAGGGCTTGGTCTCACCGGCTGCGGTGGCAGCTCTAGCGACGAGGGTTCCGCTTCCGGTTCCACCGATTCCGCCAACCGTGGCGGCGGCGTGATCACCGCTGGTTCCGCTTACGCTCCATCCAGCTTCGATCCCGCCAGCACCGGCTCCGCTGTGGGCCTGGGTGCTAACTGGCACGTCGTCGAGGGCCTCTACGGCATCGATTACCACGACTACAGCACCTTCAAAGAGCTCGCCACCGACGATCCCAAGTCTGTGGACGACACCACTTTCGAGGTCACCATCCGCAAGGGCGCCAAGTTCTCCGATGGCACCGAGGTCACCGCTGACGATGTCGTTGCCTCCTACACCGCTTGCGCCGCTTCCGCTACCTATGCTCCGTTCTTCCAGCCCTTCGAGTCCATCGAGGCCAAGGACGCCAGCACCGTGACGGTCAAGACCAAGGTCCCCAACTTCTCCCTGCTCAAGGATCGTCTGGCCATCGTCCGCGTTACCCCGGCCACCCAGACCGAGGAGGATCGCGCCAAGCAGCCGATCGGCTCCGGCCCCTGGATGTACGACTCTATCTCCGATACCGAGATCACCCTGGTTCCCAACCCCGAGTACAACGGTGAGTATGCTGCCGAGGATAAGAAGATCCAGTACAGCATCCTGACCGACCCCACCGCTCGCGTTACCGCTCAGCAGGAGGGCTCCACGCTCGTTATGGAGCTCGTTACCGCTGACGCCGTCGACCAGCTCGAGAGCGCCGGCTGCAAGATCGATAACGTTCAGGGTTTCGGCACCCGCTTCATCATGTTCAACGTCGCCAAGGAGCCTTGGAACAACGTCAAGGTCCGTCAGGCTGTCATGTATGCGCTCGACACCGAGAAGATGGTCAGCAACACCTTCGCCGGCCTTGCCACCGCTGCCAGCTGCTACCTGCCCAAGAGCTTCACCAACTATCATGAGGCTTCCACGGTGTACAAGACCGACGCCAAGAAGGCTAAGAAGCTCATCGAGGAGTCTGGCATCACCCCGGGTGCCATCACCCTGCGCACCACCGACAACGAGCAGATTAAGGGCATGGCCGCCCAGGTCAAGAATGACCTCGACGCTCTCGGCTTCGATGTGACCATCCAGACCGATACCTCGCCGGCCACCTACGCTGCCATCGACGGCGGCGAGGCCTACGATATCCTCCTTGCCCCTGGCGATCCTTCCTGCTTCGGCGCCGACCCCGACCTGCTGCTCAACTGGTGGTACGGCGACAACGTCTGGATGCAGACCCGTTGCCCGTGGAAGGAGTCCGCTGAGTGGCAGAAGCTCCACGGTCTCATGGACGAGGCTCTTGCCGCTGAGGGCGATGAGCAGCAGAAGAAGTGGAACGAGTGCTTCGACATCATTGCCGACAACGCCGTTCTGTACCCCGTTGTCCACGTCAAGACCGTCTCCGCTTCCTGGGACGATCCGTCCACTGCGCCCAACGGCGAGGCCCTCGATGGCTTCAAGGGCATCGGCACGACGAGCATGTCCTTCAGGGGCGTTGCGACCGTCAAGGCGTAAGACTCGCTTGAGTCTGTATGCAGGATGTCGGTCGTTGGGACCGTATCCTCATAGTTGAAACAAAGACCCGGGCGACCTCGATGTCGCTCGGGTCTTGTAATGAGTATCCGTACTCATATACCAGTTGGTCCTACCGACAAAAGAAAGGGGAGAGAACGTGAACAACTTGCTACGTTTGATTGGAAGGCGTCTTGTGGCGCTGCCGATCATGGCATTGGGCGTCACCGTCCTGGTGTTCTTCCTTATGTCGTTCTCCAAGACCGACCCCGCCTACACGGCGTTGGGTGACGGTGCCTCGCCCGAGGCGGTTGCCGAGTACCATGAGAAGTATGGTCTGGACGACCCCTGGCCTGTGCGCTACGTGCGCTATATGGGCGATTTGATCCATGGCGACATGGGCACCTATGGTGCTGCTCGCAACTCCGTTGCCAAGCGCATCTCCACGGCCCTGCCCGTCACGATGCAGCTGACCTTCATCGGCCTTGCCATCGGTGCGGTCGTTTCGTTTTTACTCGGCGTCATCGCGGCACTGTATCGCGACAAATGGCCGGACCAAGTGATCCGCGTCTTTTCCATCGCCGGCTTGGCAACCCCGTCGTTCTGGCTTGCCGTTCTGTTGATCCTGCTGTTCTCTTCCTACCTTAAGGTGCTTCCGGCATCGGGTGCTCTGCCTCACTTCACCACGAATCCGGCTGGCTATCTGGGACGTATGATCATGCCCGCTATCGCCTTGGCATTTCCGCTGACGGGCCAGATGACTCGTATCGTGCGTACCGCCATGGTCGAGGAGCTCGATAAGGATTATGTCCGTATGGCTCGCGGCGCCGGCGTTCCCGAGAAGGTCGTCGTCGGCATCAACGTTCTTCGCAATGCGCTGATCACCCCGGTCACCACCCTCGGTCTTAAGATCGGTTACCTCATGGGCGGCGCCGTCGTCATCGAGGTTATCTTCAACCTCCCCGGCATGGGCACCGCGATTCTGCAGGGCGTTCAGGGCAACGAGGCGAACCTGGTTCAGGGCGTCGTTATCGTCGTTGCTCTTGCCTTCATCATCATCAACATCGTGGTTGACATGCTCTACCTGCTCATCAACCCGCGCATCAGGACGGTGTAGATTATGGTAAAGATTCGAGAGAAGCAAACCGAGCAGCTCGAGAAGGCTGCCTCCAAGGGGCTCAAGCTCGGTGGCTGGAAGAAGATGACGCTGTCTTCTAAGATTGCCGCCGTCGTGTTGGTGCTGGTCGCCCTGACTGCGATTCTGGCGCCCCTTCTTGCCCCCTATAGCCCGGTCGAGATTTTTACGGCTCGCCAGGCTCCCGGCAACGGATTTATCTTCGGTACCGACGATAAGGGTCGCGACATTCTGTCGCGCATGCTCTACGGTGGTCGTTACTCGCTGATTATCGGCTTTGGCGCCACTGCCATGGCTCTGGTCTGCGGCTCGGTCGTGGGCGCCCTTGCGGCGGTTTCGCGCAAGGCCGTTTCCGAGACGATCATGCGTATCCTGGACATCATCATGTCCATCCCGGGCATCGCCCTCGCGGCCGTCTTCGTCTCCATCCTGGGCAACTCCGTGCCGTCGATCATCTTCGCCATCGGCTTTATGTACACTCCGCAGATTGCCCGTATCGTGCGCGCCAACATCGTGTCCGAGTACGGCGAGGACTATGTCCGCGCGGTCATCGTTTCCGGCGCCAAGGCTCCGTGGATTTTGATCAAGCATGTTCTGCGTAACTGCATCGCCCCGATCATGGTCTTCACCGTTACCCTGGTCGCCGACGCCATCATCTTCGAGGCCTCGCTGACCTTCATCGGCGCTGGTATCCAGGAGCCCACCGCTACCTGGGGCAACATCCTCGCCGACGCCCGCGGCGGCGTGCTCGCCGGCCGTTGGTGGCAGGCGCTGTTCCCGGGCCTGGCCATCATGATCACCTGCCTGGCGCTCAACATCCTCTCCGAGGGCATTACCGACGCCATGGCCGCTGCTCCCTCCGCCGCCCTGGATCCGACCGATTCCTCCAAGCGTCGCGAGGCCGACCTGCTGGTCTCCGACCCCGTTCGCGCCTACAAGGAGCAGGCCCAGTCCCTCTCCGCTCGCCTTGGCGCCCTGCGCGATGTCGAGCTCAAGCGTGACGATCGCCATGTGCCCGACGAGTCTGTCGAACCGATCCTTTCGGTCCGCGATTTCTGCATCCAGTTTGAGCATCACGGCGATATCAACGTCGTCGACCATGTCAACTTTGACGTCCGTCCTGGTCAGACCATGGGCCTGGTGGGCGAGTCCGGTTGCGGTAAGTCCATCACCACGCTGGCCATCATGGGCCTGACCGACGACGATGAGCACCTTTCCGGCGAGGTCCTCTGGGAGGGCCGCGACCTGCTCAAGATGAGCAAGAAGGAGTGGTTCGGCCTGCGCGGTACCGATATCGCTATGGTCTATCAGGACGCCCTGTCCTCGCTCAACCCCTCCATGCTCATCTCTGCCCAGATGAAGCAGCTCACCAAGCGCGGCGGCACCCGCAGCGCCGAGGAACTCCTGGAGCTCGTGGGCCTCGACCCCAAGCGTACGCTCGAGAGCTACCCGCATGAGCTTTCCGGTGGCCAGCGTCAGCGTGTCCTGATCGCTATGGCCCTTACCCGCGACCCCAAGCTGGTCATCTGCGACGAGCCCACGACCGCTCTGGACGTTACCGTCCAGAAGCAGGTCATCAAGCTGCTCAACGACCTTCAGGCCAAGCTCGGCTTTGCCATGATCTTCGTCTCGCATGACCTGGCGCTGGTCGCCGAGGTCGCCCATAACATCACGGTGATGTACGCCGGTCAGGTTATCGAGCAGGCGCCCACCAAGGAGCTGCTCACCAACCCGATCCACGAGTACACCCGCGGTCTTCTGGGTTCCGTTCTGTCCATCGAGAGCGGTTCGGGCCGCCTGCACCAGGTGCCCGGCGCCGTTCCGAGCCCGCGCGATTTCCCCAAGGGCGATCGCTTCGCGCCCCGCTCGAGCCATCCGCGTATTGGCCTGGACACCCGTCCGGTCTTCAAGCGCGTGCCCGGCACCGAGCACTTCTATTCCGAGCTCCCCGACGAGGTGCTCAAGGCAAATGGTTTGACCCCTCACGCGGAGGTGATGTAGATGAGCGAGACCGCAGTCAACGGCGTCGAGCCGATCATCTTCCTTGATGACGTCCACGTCACCTTTAGGACCCGTACCGGCTCGATTCTGCACCCTAACCTGGTTCACGCCGTCCAGGGTGTAACGATTAGGCTCATGCCCGGTCAGACGATCGGCATCGTCGGCGAGTCCGGTTGCGGTAAGTCCACCACCGCCAACGTCATGTGCGGCCTGCAGGCCCCCACGAGCGGCAAGGTCTACTTTAAGGGCAAGGACGTTACCAAACGTACCGCCGAGGACCGTCGCCACATGGGTCGCGTCATCTCGGTCGTGTTCCAGAACCCGGCCACGGCACTCAACCCCCGTATGGTCGTTCGCGAGCAACTGCTCGACCCCATGCGCGTCCACAACCTGGGTACCGAGGCCGAGCAGGAGAAGCGCGTCAAGGAGCTCTTGGAGCTCACCGGTCTGCCCAGCTCCGCCGCCGAGGTTCTTCCCGGCCAGCTTTCGGGCGGCCAGCGCCAGCGCGTCGCAATTGCCCGTGCCCTGTCGCTGAACCCCGATGCCATCATCGCCGACGAGCCCACCTCGGCTCTGGACGTTTCGGTTCGCGCGCAAATTCTGAACCTGCTGACCGACCTTAAGAAGGAGCTCGGCCTGGCCATGGTGTTCATCAGCCATGACATCCAGACGGTCCGCTATATCTCTGACGACATCATCGTTATGAATGGCGGCAAGATCGTCGAGCAGGGCGAGGCCAAGCAGGTCTTCCAGCACCCTCAGGACCCCTACACCAAGATGCTGCTCGGTGCTGCGCCGTCGCTGCTGCATCCCAAGCTCGGCGAGTAGCCTCGCTTTCCTCCCCGTGCGCCCGGTTCCCTTGCCGGGCGCACCTCCGTTGCGATTTCGAAAGGTTGGGTTCACGAGCCATGCCAAGTGCTCAGGAGCTACAACAGCAATTTGGTGGGTATCGGGGCGCCATGCCCCGTCCATCAGATTTCGATCTCTTTTGGAAGGACCGCATGGCCGAGGCCGACGCCGTCGGACTTGACTATGCGATCGAGACGGCATCGGTCACCGATGCCGTGACCTGCCAGCTTTTCGACCTCTGGTATACCGGCATGTGTGGCGCTCGCCTGCATGCCAAGTACCTTAAACCCGTCTCGGACGAGCCCGTGCCATTGGTACTTCAGTTCCATGGGTATCCGGGTGCAAGCCGCAGCTGGTTTGAGCAGGCGTCGTTTGCGGGCATGGGCATGGCACTCATCGCCCTCGACTGCCCCGGCCAAGGAGGTCCCTCCGAGGACATTGGTGGATTTGAGGGCACAACGGTCGCGGGCCATATCGTCGCCGGTATCGACGGCGATCCGGCCAACCTCTACTATGTCCGCTTGCACCAAGATATTCGCATCCTGTGCCGCATCGTTCGCGAGCTCGAGGGCATCGATCTTGCCCGTGTGTTTGTGAACGGCGCGTCGCAGGGCGGCGGTTTGGGCATTGCGACCTGTGCACTTAACAGCGAGCTTATCAATCGCGCCGCCATCCTCTATCCCTTCCTGTCGGATTTCCGCCTGGTCTGGGATTTGGATGCCGACGACATTGCCTACGAGGGCCTGCGCTATTGGTCTCGCTGGTTTGACGAGGACTCGACTCGTATCGACGAAGCCTATGCCAAGCTGGCGTACTTCGATTCCAAGAACTTTGCCCCTATGGTCAAATGCCCCGTGCTGTTTGGCACCGGCACAGCCGATACCGTCTGTCCGCCAGCGACGCAGTTTGCGGTCTATAACAACCTGACCTGTGAAAAGCGTCATGAGTTCTTTGAAGGCTTTGGCCACGAGGAGATTCAGGATTTTGACGATCTGATCATTCCGTTTTTCTGCAAGGGAGGGGAGGCTCATGTCTAAGTGCGAGAGCAATGTCAATGAGCTGATTGTCTCCGACCTTGTGGGGATTCCCGGAACGGTCTCGTCAAGGCTCGCTGATTTCCGGGATTGGCGCGGTGATGCTTCTGCGGATGTTTCCGAATTAGAGATAGCCGCTTCGGACCTTGAGGTTTGCGGGCCGAGTATTACGGCGATCGATTTCGCCAATCCGTATGCCCGCTACTCCGAGGTTTCCTTTGAGCTTAGTGGCGATGTGGTCCACGCGCGTTTGATTGAGCCTGCCGGTCGCGCCCGAGCATCCGAGCTTGTGCCGCTATGTCTGATGTTTCACGACATCGACCGACCCGTGCGGGGATGGCATCACATGACGAGGTTTGCGGCCATGGGATATGCCGTGCTTGCGCTGGACGATGAGGCGATTGGATCCAGCGAGCTGCAGCAGGGGATTGCCTCTCCTGCTTTTGTCAAGCGCGTCCGTTGGGGTTGCGCGATGGCGAAGGTGGCGCGCAATCTTGATGGTGTGGACCCCGACCGCATCTTTGCATGGGGCGAGGGCCTTGGCGGCGGAGTCGCGCTGGCGGTTTCTGCTCTGGACGAGCGGGGCCTCGCCTGCACGGCGGTTGCCAATCCAATTCCCGGTGGCCTCGAGGCGTTGTCGTCTCGGGTGCGTGGATCGGTGCTCATGGGCACATCGCTCATGGATGCCGTGAGTGATCCCAAGGGCCAGTTTGCCGTATTCAACGGTCTTGAGTGTGACCGGAGGCATATCATCTATGCCAAATACGCTCATGAGCGCATCAACGCGTTCGAAAACGAAGTCATCGACTTTTTTAACCAAACGTTCTACCCGTGTTCTTTGGCCTAGACGGCCTGGACACTGCCAACAAGAGTGGGTGGCATAGGGCCGCCCGCCAGACAACTAAGGAGATTCTTGTGGCAACTCAGAAATTCACCGGCGTTATCCCTCCCGTCGTTGTTCCCGATACCGAAGACCACCA
Source organism: Collinsella sp. AM31-2AC (assembly GCF_003469285.1). Taxonomy (NCBI): domain Bacteria; kingdom Bacillati; phylum Actinomycetota; class Coriobacteriia; order Coriobacteriales; family Coriobacteriaceae; genus Collinsella; species Collinsella sp. AM31-2AC. The sequence continues at coordinate 16,434 of NZ_QSJB01000017.1, read as the reverse complement.
GCTCGACGTTGCCTCCTTTGAGCGCAGCATCAACCGCATGATCGATGCCGGCGTCGATGGCCTGTTCTTCCTGGGCTCTTCGGGCGAGGTCGTTTTCTCCACCGATGAGCGTCGTCGCCAGATCATCGCCGAGGCCGTTCGTATCGTCGACCACCGCGTGCCCGTCCTGGTCGGCATCATCGATACCGAGACCGAGCGCATGATCGAGCACGGTAAGGTCGCTCAGGAGCTGGGTGCCGATGCGCTTGTCGCCACCTGCCCGTTCTATGCCCTGCAGGGCATGACCGAGGTCGAGGAGCACTTCCGCATCCTGCACGAGGAGCTCGACCTGCCCATCTTTGCCTATGACATTCCCGTCTGCGTTCACACCAAGCTCCCCTGGAAGCTCCTTGCCAAGCTCGGCGCCGAGGGCGTCCTTGCTGGCGTCAAGGATTCCTCGGGTGATGACATCTCGTTCCGCTATCTCGTTCAGGAGAACGAGAAGAACGGTCATCCGATGAGTATCCTCACCGGTCACGAGGTTGTCGTCGACGGCGCTTACCTCGGTGGCGCCGACGGTTCTGTCCCGGGCCTTGCCAACGTTGAGCCCGAGGGCTACGTGCGCCAGTGGAAGGCCGCTCAGGCCGGTGACTGGGCTACCGTCAAGGCCGAGCAGGATCGCCTCAACGAGATCTCCCACATCTGGGATGTCACCTCGGGCGTCCAGGGCTATGCCGGTGGCGTCGGCGCCTTCAAGACCGCTATGAACCTCATGGGCATCTTCGACAGCCCGACCATGCCGCGCCCGGTGAAGGCCATGACTGGCGAGAACGTCGAGGCGATTAAGAAGGTCCTCCAGGACAACGGTCTCCTGTAAAGCTTTCCCAGGCACCCGACCTCGCCGTTCAACCGTGTGGCCATGACCCGTTAGGTCAATGGCCACACGGTTTCTCGGCGATCTCGGGCACCTGGATAACCTTTACTGCGCTGTGACGGCTAGCCTGACGGCGCATTTCCTGTAGTTGTTTTTATCTCCGAAGGAGAGCGACATGGAGAACAAGTACGTCTGCTCTGTCGATATCGGCGGAACTAAAATTGCGACTGCCATCATGGAGTACCCGGCTGACGGTAGTGTGCCCCATTCCGTTTTTGAGGCCGAGGTTCCTACCGAGGCCCAAGAGGGCGGCGAGGCCGTCTTCCAGCGTATCGAGGCGTCTATCAAGGCCGCTCTTGAGGCGAATCCCGATGTCGAGGTTCTCGGTGTCGGTATCGGTGCCGCAGGCGTCGTCGATCCCAAGACGGGCGCCATTGCGTATGCCAATGAGATCATGCCCGGCTGGTCCGGCGTTCAGTTGGGGCCGCGTCTGCGCGAGGACCTTGGTCTTCCCGTTGCCGTTGTGGGCGACGTGCAGGCTCATGCTCTGGGCGAGGCCCACTGGGGTGTCGGCAAGGGCAAGTTCTCCGTCTTGTGTCTTGGCATCGGTACGGGTATCGGCGGCGCATATGTCGAGAACGGCCGCGTGATGCAGGGCTTCCATGGTGCTGCTGGCCATATGGGCCACATCGAGTGCTCGGCTGCCGCCGGCATTCCCTGCGCCTGCGGGCGTTCCGGCCATCTGGAGTCGGTTGCTTCGGGCACTTCCATTGGTCGTATGTACGATGAGCGCTTTGGCCGCGTCGACCCCAGCCGTCCTTCGGTCGGTCGCGATGTGAACGACCTGTGCCGTGCAGGCGACGCAAAGGCGACCGAGGTCATCCATGATGCCGGCTTTGCGCTGGGTGCCAGCTTGGGCTCGCTCGCTAACATCCTGGACCCTGAGGTCATCGTGCTTTCGGGCGGCGTGATTCACCAAGGTCCCGATTGGCGTTCGCAGACGTGGAAGGATTCGGTGCACGAGGGCTATGCCAGCCAGGCGCTCGATCCGCTTCAGGACACGCCGATCCTCATCGGTTCTCTGGAGGGCGATGCTCCGCTCATCGGTGCCGCCGAACACCTTCTTGCGTCGTTGAAGTAAACATAACTACCAAGTGCGCCTTCTGAGGTGCCGCAGATTGACGTGAAAGAGGAGCGAAGCGTACTTCGGTACGCGAGCGACGGTTTGAACGTCAAGGTGCGGTGTCTCAGAAGGCTGTTTTGAGAAAGGTTGAGTCGCACATGACCGTTGATCCTTTGATTCAATCCCTGAAGGGCAAGCTCGTCGTGAGCGTTCAGGCGTATATGGGCGAGCCGCTTCGTACGCCCGAGACCATGGCTCAAATGTCTCGCGCTTGCGAGCTTGGCGGCGCCGCCGCCATTCGCTGTCAGGGCCTTGCCGACATTGCCGCTATTAAGGGTCGCTGTGAGGTTCCCGTCATCGGCCTGTGGAAGGATGGACACGAGGGCGTTTACATCACGCCGACGCTGCGTCACGCTCGCGCCTGCGTTGCTGCCGGTGCCGATATCGTGGCGATCGACGCCACCGATCGTCCGCGTCCCGATGGCAAGACCGTCGAGGATACCTTCCGCCCGCTGCACGAGGAGGGCGTGCTCCTGATGGCGGATTGTGCCACCATCGAGGACATTCGCCGTGCGGTTGATATGGGCTTTGACCTGGTATCCACCACGCTTTCTCACGGCGTCGCCGCCATCGACTGCACCATGGCCGATGGCCCCGACCTGCCACTCCTGCGTCAGGCGACCGAGGAATTCCCCGGTCTTCCCATCATCTGCGAGGGCCGCGTGCACACGCCCGAGGAGGCTCGCGCTGCGATCGATGCTGGCGCCTGGGCCGTTGTCGTCGGCACCGCCATCACGCACCCCACGAGTATTACGAGTTGGTTCAAGGCTGCGCTTGAGGCGTAAGACAGGCCTCGTATCCGCTCGGGGCGGTATACTCAATATAGGCAATTGACCGCGCGGGATCCGGGTTGCTGGGTCCCGCGCTTGTTTTTGGGAGGCAGCACATGCAAAAGGGAGATGCCATGGATGCGGCGGAGCGCTCGGAGCGCATCCCCGATATCGTCATCATCACCGGAATGTCCGGATCGGGCCGCACACAGGCCATGCACGTGTTCGAGGACATGGGCTATTTTTGCATTGATAACCTACCTCCGCGTCTCATCGCCCAGCTTGCCGAGCTCGTCGGCATCAATACGGGCGTGGGCAGGCATCTCGCCGTCACCTGCGATTTGCGTAGCCAGGGACTGTTTGACGAGTTGCTCGATGCGGTCGCCGCGCTCGAAGAGCGCGAGATGAGCTGCGACATCGTGTTCCTGGAGGCTTCTGACGAGGTGCTGATTCGTCGCTACAGCGAAAATCGCCGCCGTCATCCCATTGCCAAGCCGGGGGAGACTACGGCCGATGCCATTCAGCGCGAGCGCCTTCAGCTGCAGGGCGTGCGCGATCGAGCCGATATGATTATCGACACGAGCCGCCTGCGCACCTCTGCCCTGCGCAACAAATTGCGCATGGCGTTCTCCGAGTTGTCCGACCAGCAGCTCATGGACGTTCACGTGTTCTCGTTTGGCTTTAAGCACGGTATGCCCGTCGAGGCGGACATTATGATCGACGTTCGCTTCCTGCCCAATCCGTTTTACGATACCGAGATGCGTACCATGACCGGTCTCGATAAGAAAGTCTCCGACTTTGTTCTGGACCATCCCAAGACCCAGGAGTTCTGGAAGGCCTGGACGCAGCTGCTCGATACGGTGATGCCGGGCTATATCGCGGAGGGTAAGCCGCAGCTTTCTATCGCCATCGGCTGCACGGGCGGACAGCACCGTAGCGTCGCCATTGCCGAGGCCACGGCCCGTTACCTGGAAGGCGCCCAGTATCACGTGAGCATCTCCCACCGCGACCTGTCGCGCGCCAACACGAAGGCATAGGCCTGCATGTCGTTTACCGCTGAGGTGCGCGACGAGCTTGCGCGCTGCGAACCCGAATGTGAATACTGCGATTTGTCGACGCTTGCCGCCCTGACGCGTGTGAGCGGTACGCTTTCGTTGGCCGGCTCCGGGCGGTATCGTTTGACGGTCGCGACCGAGACGGGAGCCGTCGCGCGCACGATGATCACGCTGACGCATCGCATCCTTAAGCTCAAAACGGAATTCACCGTTCGTAAATCGGTCTTGCATAAGGTCCGTAACTATCTCATTACCCTGCCCGATCAACCCGACCTGGACAAGGCTCTGGTGCTGCTGGGCATTCTAGACCGCAGGGGAGGGCTCGTTGCTGGTGTTCCCCGACACATCGTTGCCCGTCCCTGCTGCAGGCTTGCCTACATCCGCGGCGCGCTCATCGCGGGCGGCTTCGTGGCCGATCCACGCGGCGATTTTCATTTGGAGATCGCGGTGCAGGGCGAGCAATATGCCAAGGGGCTTTGCGACCTGTTGGGGCAGATTGGGGTCCATGCTCGTGTTAATGCGCGGCGGGGGTCATATGCCGTGTACATTAAGAGCGCCGAGGAAATCGAGCATTTATTAAAGCTGATTGGTGCCAAGCGCAGCGTTGCCGAGATTGAGGAGGCGCGCGCGGTCAAGTTGGTTAAGAACGATGTGAACCGTCGCGTGAACGCCGAGCTCGCCAACCAGACCAGAAGCGCCGGTGCTGCCCAACATCAGCTTGCGCTTATCGATGAGCTCGAGCAGCGCGGCCTTCGCGATGCGCTTCCGGATGCCTTGGCGGTCTTTTGCGACCTGCGCGAGCGCTATCCCGATCTGTCGCTGCGTGATTTAGGGGAGATGGCTGACCCTCCCTTGTCGAAGTCGGCCCTCTACCATCGAGTTTTGAGGCTTGAAAAGCTCATTGAAGCAAACGGGTAGTTTAAAGTATCGACTTATATACGGATTTAGCTGCTATTTTATTCTTTAAAACGTTTTAACGTAAATTTGATTTTCAATTTCGAGCATTCTCGTGAAATTCAAGTCAAAAAAAAGGTATATTAGGCGAGTGGTTAGTTTGTGGGCCTCAACGGCGGGCGCTGTAGCTTGCGGGGGCCTTACGAAAGGAGACACAATGGCAGTAAAGGTTGCTATTAACGGCTTCGGTCGCATCGGTCGTCTGGCTTTCCGTCAGATGTTCGGTCATGAGGGCTCCGAGATCGTCGCTATCAACGACCTCACCTCTCCCGATATGCTCGCTTACCTGCTGAAGTACGACTCCACGCAGGGCAACTACGCTCGCGATCACGAGGTCGTTGCTGGCGAGGATTCCATCACCGTTGACGGCAAGGAGATCAAGATCTACAAGGAGGCCGACGCCAACAACCTGCCTTGGGGCGACCTCGACGTCGACGTCGTTCTCGAGTGCACCGGCTTCTACACCAGCAAGGCTAAGGCTCAGGCCCACATCAACGCTGGCGCCAAGAAGGTCGTCATCTCCGCTCCGGCCGGCAGCGATCTGCCCACCATCGTGTACAACGTCAACCACGAGACGCTGACCGCTGAGGACAACATCATCTCCGCTGCTTCCTGCACCACCAACTGCCTCGCCCCGATGGCCAAGGGTCTGAACGACTTCGCTCCCATCGTGTCCGGCATCATGACCACCATTCACGCCTGGACCGGCGACCAGATGCCGCTCGACGGCCCGCAGCGCAAGGGCAACAAGCGTCGTAGCCGCGCCTGCGCCGTCAACATCGTCCCCAACACCACCGGTGCTGCCAAGGCTATCGGCCTGGTTCTCCCCGAGCTCAACGGTAAGCTCATCGGTGCCGCCCAGCGCGTCCCGACGCCGACCGGCTCCATCACCAACCTCTACGCTGTTGTTGACAAGAAGGTCACCGTCGACGAGGTCAACGCCGCTATGAAGGCCTACGCTTCCACCATCTCCGAGACCTTCGGTTACAACGAGGACGACATCGTCTCCACCGACATCATCGGCGAGACCCACGGCTCCATCTTCGATGCCACTCAGACCATGTGCTCTGACCTCGGCAACGGCCAGACCCTCGTTCAGGTCACCTCTTGGTACGACAACGAGAACTCCTACACCTCTCAGATGGTCCGCACCATCAAGTACTTCGAGAAGTTCGTTGCTTAATTTAGCTTTTAGCGAATAGCTCGTTGAGCGTCTAAAGAAGGGCGCGGCCTCATAGGGCTTACACCCTAGGGTCGCGCCCTTTTTATAGGAAATCGTCTGCCGTAATGGGAGGCAGACACGTACGAAAGGTAGAAGCAAACATGGCCTTTACCAAGAAGACCGTCCGCGACATCGATGTCGACGGCAAGCGCGTTCTCGTCCGCGTTGACTTCAACGTGCCTATCAAGGATGGCGTCGTTGGCGATACCACCCGCATCAAGGCTGCCCTGCCCACCATCAACTATCTCGTTGAGCACAACGCTCGCGTCATCCTCATGAGCCACCTCGGCCGTCCCGATGGCACCGGCTTCCAGCCCGAGCTCTCCCTTGAGCCTGTCGCCAAGAAGCTCGCTGAGCTCTCTGGTCTCGATGTTGCCTTTGTCGCCGACACCTACGGCGAGAAGGCTGCTGAGGCTGTTGCCGCCGTCGAGCCGGGCAAGGTCCTCGTTCTCGAGAACGTCCGTTTCGACAAGCGTGAGAAAAAGAACGATCCCGAGATCGCCAAGAAGCTCGCTTCCTATGGTGACGTCTTCGTTCTCGATGCCTTCGGCACCGCTCACCGCGCCCAGGGTTCCGTCGTGGGCCCCGCCGCTTACCTGCCTGCCGTCGCCGGCTTCCTGCTCGAGAAGGAGGTCGACACGCTGACCGGCATCTTCGCCGAGCCCGAGCGTCCCTTCGTCGCTATCGTCGGCGGTTCCAAGGTTTCCTCCAAGATCGGCGTTCTCGATCACCTCATCGACTCCGCTGACACCCTGATCATCGGTGGCGGCATGGCCTACACCTTCTTCCTGGCTCAGGGCTTGACCGTCGGTCAGTCCCTCAAGGAAGAGGACTGGGTCGAGCGCGCTGGCGAGATGCTCAAGAAGGCCGAGGAGAAGGGCGTTAAGATCCTGCTCCCCATCGACAACCGCGTTGCCGATCACTTTGGCGAGGACGCTGTCCCCGAGGTTGTCGCTTCCGACGCTATCCCCGACGATCGTGAGGGCATGGACATCGGCCCCAAGACCGAGGAGCTCTACGCCGAGGCTGTCAAGGGCGCCAAGACCGTGTTCTGGAACGGCCCCATGGGCGTCTTCGAGTTCGATAACTTCGCTCACGGTACCCAGGCTATCGCCGAGGCTGTTGCCGAGGCCGACTGCACCTCGATCATCGGCGGTGGCGACTCTGTCGCAGCTGTCAACAAGTTCAACCTGGCCGACAAGATGAGCTGGATCTCCACCGGTGGTGGCGCTTCCATGGAGCTCGTCGAGGGTAAGGCCCTGCCCGGAGTGGAGGCGCTTCTCGATGCCTAATCGCACCCTTCTTATCGCTGGTAACTGGAAGATGAACAACGACGTCGCTGAGGCCGCCAAGCTCGCCGACGAGCTGGCTCAGGCTCTGCCCGAGGTTCCGGCTGGCGTCGAGGTGCTCGTCTGCCCTCCGACCATTGACATCACCACGGTTCATGACCGCATTCAGGCTGCCCCCATCGCCCTCGGTGCACAGAACGTGTACTGGGAGGCCAAGGGTGCCTTCACCGGTGAGTCCTCTTGCGACATGCTCAAGTCCGCTGGCTGCACCTACTGCATCATCGGCCACTCCGAGCGTCGCGACTACTTCCACGAGACCGACGAGGACCAGAACAAGAAGGCCAAGGCCCTCGTTGCCGCCGGTCTTGTTCCCGTCTTCTGCTGCGGCGAGTCCCTCGAGGTCCGCGAGGCTGGTACCTATGTCGAGCACGTCGTGAACCAGGTCAAGGCTGGCCTTGCCGGTCTTGAGATCACCTGCCCCAAGCAGGTCGTCGTCGCCTACGAGCCCATCTGGGCCATCGGCACCGGCAAGACCGCTACCGCTGAGGACGCCCAGGAGGTCTGCGGCGCTATCCGTGAGACCCTCAAGGAGATGTTTGGCGAGGAGCTCGCTAACGGCATCCGCGTTCTCTATGGTGGCTCTGCCAAGCCCGGCAACATCGCCGAGCTCGTCGCCAAGCCTGACGTTGACGGCGCCCTCGTGGGCGGCGCTTCGCTCAAGGCTGCCGACTTCGCCTCTATGGTCGTCAAGGCAGGCGAGTAGGACATATGGCACAGCGTCATCTTCCTGCACTCCTGATCATCATGGATGGCTGCGGCCTTGCTCCGGCCGATGGCGAGAACGCCGTCGCCGCTGCCAAGACGCCCTTCCTTGATAGCCTGTACGAGAAGTATCCTCACACCACGCTCGGTGCTTCGGGCGAGGACGTGGGCCTTCCCGACGGTCAGATGGGCAACTCCGAGGTAGGCCACCTCAACATCGGTGCCGGCCGCATCGTGTTCCAGGAGCTTTCGCGCATCAACAACGCCATCAAGGACGGCTCCATCGCCAAGAACGAGGTCTTCGTCAAAGCTATGGACGACGTCAAGGCCGAAGGCAAGACCCTGCATCTCATGGGCCTTATGAGCCCTGGCGGTGTTCATTCTCACATGAACCACGTCGAGGCTCTGGTCAAGATGGCTGCCCAGCATGGCGTCAAGACCGTTCGCGTCCACGCCTTCATGGATGGCCGCGACGTCGACCCGCAGTCCGGTGCCGGCTACATGAGCGAGTTCTGCGCTTTCCTGGCTAAGATCTCCGAGGAGACCGGTTGCGACGCTCGCGTTGCCACCGTTTCGGGCCGCTATTGGGCCATGGACCGCGACAACCGTTGGGAGCGCATCCAGCGCGCCTACGACGTCATGGTCAACGCGTCCGATGCCGATACCGACCCCGTTGCCGGTATCAAGGCCTACTACGAGAAGGATCCGCGCGGCGACGAGTTCGTCGAGCCTTTCGCGGCCCACAACGAGGGCATCCACGAGGGCGACGCGGCCATCTTCTTCAACTTCCGTCCCGACCGCGCTCGTCAGATGACCCGCGTGTTCACGGACAAGGAGTTCGATGGCTTTGAGCGCGAGCAGATTAAGCTCTCGCACTTTGTGACGATGACCGAGTACGATCCGACGTTTGACGTCGAGGTCGCCTTCCCCAAGACGTTCCCCGAGAACGTCCTGGCCGACGTTATCGCCGCCAATGGCCTGAAGCAGCTGCACACCGCCGAGACCGAGAAGTACGCTCACGTGACGTTCTTCCTCAACGGCGGCATCGAGGAGCCCAAGGAGGGCGAGGAGCGCGTGCTCGTCGCTTCCCCCAAGGTCGCTACCTACGATCTGCAGCCCGAGATGAGCGCTCCCGAGGTTACCGAGAAGCTCGTCGCCGCAATCAACGAGGATCGCGCTGATTTCTACATCGTGAACTTCGCGAACTGCGACATGGTTGGTCACACCGGTGTATTCGACGCCGCCGTTAAGGCCGTCGAGGCTGTTGACGATGCTCTGTCCAAGGTTGTCCCGGCGATTCTCGCCAAGGGCGGCTTTGCGCTGATTACCGCCGACCATGGCAACGCCGATCACATGTTTGACGTTGCTTCCGACGGTTCCAAGCATCCGTTTACGGCTCACACCACCAACCGCGTGCCGTTCATCATCGTTGATGATAAGGCCAAGCTCACCGGTATCGAGGACGGCCGTCTTTCCGATATCGCTCCGACCATGCTCATCATGGCTGGTATTGAGCCTTCCGCCGAGATGACGGGTCGCGTGCTCGCCACCGAGGCCTAATAGAAAACAAATACCGTTTTCTAGTAAGGGGGTTGTCCACAACCGGACGACCCCCTTTTTTGGTATTTCTGCCATTTCTGCCCCGTCCCTAAATGGCAGGTGGGGGAGTGTTGGAGGTTGTGGTACAGTACTGGAGTTTGAATCGTTCTATTAAGGAGCTTATCTATGGGTCCGTTTCAGATTCTTCTGTTTGTCGTTTGGGCTGTTTCTGCCGTGGCGCTGACGATTCTCGTTCTGATGCATTCCGGTAAGGGCACCGGCGTTTCGGATATGATCGCTAGCTCGCTGTATAACTCCAGCTCTGCCACGGGCGTCATGGAGCAGAACCTCGATCGCCTGACGGTAATTATGGCCGTCGTTTTTGCCGTGTGTGTCGTTCTGTGCATGTTCTTCTTCCCGCAGGGCATCGTCGGCTACTAAGCATCGGCGTATATACGTTTGTAAAGGGTCCCGCATGTGCGGGGCCCTTTTTGTTTACAGACTTGTAACAGAGCCAAAATATCCCCACATACTTCGCCCAACTAAAGAAATTCTCGACCGTTAACCGGAATCAGCGCCAAATTGTGCATAAAATGCGCTACTGTATTGCAAAACGTTGGCCCGCATTGCATAACCAGCCATAACAGCGGACCGCGTTTGAATGGTTCGATTGGGCTGTCTCGACGTTGCCCGGCCGAATTCACTTTGTCCTATCTCATAAGGAGGATGGCATGGCTGATTCTATGTTCCACCAGCCCGTTATGGGTCGTCGCGCCTTTGTTGGCGGCACCCTCGCTGCGAGCTCCATGGCTTTTCTTGCCGCATGCGGCAAGAAGGGCGGCGACGCTTCCGGTTCTGAGTCCGGTTCGACGCTGAACTTCTACATCAACAACCCGGTCTGCATCGACCCCTACAACGTCCAGGAGGATCAGGGCACTCAGGTCGAGTACCAGCTCTTCGACGCTCTGACGGAGTACGACCCCGAGAAGGGCGAGATCGTTCCGCTGGCTTGCGAGTCCTTTGAGGCTAACGACGACGCCACCGAGTTCACCTTCAAGATCAAGAAGGCTAAGTTCCACAACGGTGACGACGTTACCTCCAAGTCCTTCAAGCTCGGTTGGGAGCGTCTAGTCAACACCAAGTCGGCCATCGCCACCGAATATGGTCCTTCCGAGGTCTCCTACCACCTTTCCATGGTTGAGGGCTATGACGATCTGCTTGCCGGCAACGCTACCGAGCTCAGCGGTGTTACTTGCCCCGACGATGAGACCCTCGTCGTCAAGCTGTCTTCCGCTTACGCCGACTTCCCCTTCGTCGCCTCTCACCCGGCTCTGTCCCCGGTTCCCGAGTGCGCCGAGTCCGATGTCAAGAGCTTCTACCTTGCCCCGGTCGGTAACGGCCCGTTCATGATGGACGGTAAGTGGGAGGATGGCCAGGAGATCAACCTCAAGAAGTTTGACGATTACTATGGCGACAAGGCCAAGATCGACGCCATCCACTTCCAGGTCATCAAGGACATGGAGACCGCTTACAAGGAGTTCCAGGCCGGTAACCTCGATGTCTGCGACGTTCCCGTTGCTCAGATCGACGCCGCCAAGAAGGACCGTGGCGAGTCCAAGGACGGCTACACCATGGGTGACGGCGAGCATATGCTGCTCGGCGCCGAGCCTTCCACGTACTATCTGACCTGCAACACCACGGCCGAGCCGTTCAATAACGCCGACCTGCGCAAGGGCATCTCCCTGGCCATCAACCGTGAGGCCATCTGCAAGACCATCTTCAAGGGTACCCGTACCCCCGCCGACGGTATTGTTCCTCCGGGAATCGCCGGCTACAAGGAGGGCGCATGGGAGTTCTGCGCCTATGACGTCGACAAAGCTAACGAGTACCTCGACAAGGTCGCTCCCGCCGGCGCTAACGGCGATCGTGGCATTAACGTGACCCTGTCCTACAACCAGGACGGTGGCCACAAGGAGATCATGGAGTCCATCATCGGCGACCTCGCCAAGGTGGGCGTCACCGCCGTCTCCGATACTCCCGAGTGGTCTGCCCTGCTCGAGCAGTATCAGAACTTCAACTATCAGTTCGGCCGTCTGGGCTGGATCGCCGATTACCCGATCATGGACAACTTCCTGTATCCGCTGTTCCACTCCGACTCCCTCGGTGGCGACAACCGCTCCGGTTACAGCAACCCCGAGTTCGACGCCAAGGTCGATGAGGCCCGCACCACGGTTGACGACGACGAGCGCATCGCCAAGATGCGGGAGGCCGACGCTATGGTCGCTGCCGACTGCCCGGTTATCCCGGTGATGTTCTACACGCACACCATCGCTGGCTCCGACCGTGTCAAGCACCTCTATGTCGATCCGCAGAAGCACGCCGATCTGAGTACCGCTGAGCTCGCTTAAGAGTTTGCAGCTTCCGTGAGGGTCAAGTATTTACGTAGACCTCATGGGAAACATACAGTTCCCCCTAACCTGGGGTAAACTGGCTGATGGTAATTTTGGGATGCCGGTCTGGCGATCGGCATCCCATTTAGGTTAATCCCTAGATAGGGGAGTGGTATGGGTAAGTACATCGTTAAACGTGTGCTTCAGTTCATCCCGGTATTTTTGGGCGTTACGCTGATTCTGTTCGCCCTCCAGAATATCGTGCCGGGAGATCCGATCAAGCTGATCGGTGGAGACAAGGCTCTGTCCCCCGAGGTGGAGCTTCAGCTTCGCGTTCGCTATCACCTGGTCCAGACGGACGAGGACGGCAACGCGATCCTTGACGAGAACGGCGATCCCGTTCAAACGTCGCTCGTGGACCGTTATCTGTATTACATGAACGGTCTGCTTCATGGCGATCTGGGCAATTCGTACCAGCGCAAGCTGCCGGTAACGGATATCTTTGCCCAGAAGTATCCGTATACGGTCAAACTTGCCGCGTGCGCTATCGTGCTCGAGACAATCATGGGTATCGGTGCGGGTATCATTTCGGCGGTCAAGCGTTATTCCTTCTGGGATATTTTGGTAACGCTCACCACGTCGATTCTCGTTGCCGTCCCGGCCTTCTGGCTCGGTATGTTGCTGCAGCTGTTCTTTGGCGTCATTCTCAAGGACGCCACGGGCGGTGCATTCTCCATGCCGATCTCGGGTGCCGGCGGTTCCAGCTCTCAGTATCAGGATTGGATGCACTATGTGCTTCCGACCATTACGCTGGCTTCGGTTTCGACCGCCTATGCTGCCCGCATCATGCGCTCGCAGCTGCTCGACGTCATGAATCAGGATTATATCCGCACGGCAAAGGCCAAGGGTCTCTCCAATCGCGCGATCATCGTCAAGCATGCGCTTAAGAATGCACTCATCCCCGTTGTTACCTATATTGGTGTCGACTTCGGCGGCATGCTTTCGGGCGCCATCCTGACCGAGACGGTCTTTAACTGGCCCGGCATCGGCTTCGAGGTCTACCGCGCCATTAGCATGCGCGACTGGCCCATCGTTATGGGCGGCGTTACGCTCATTGTTGTCGTCGTTATGGTGATCAACCTGCTCGTCGATATTAGCTATGCATTCCTCGACCCGCGCATCCGCCTTGGCGGTCCGTCGGATAAGGCCTAAGGGAGGTACGTCTCATGCAGGAAACTGATTCTCAGTCTCAGGAGCAGGCTACCGCCACCAAGGCCGCATCTGCTCCCGCCAAGTCCCGCACGCTGTGGGGCGACGCTTTTAAGCGTCTTCGTAAGAACAAGCTCGCCGTTATCGGTGTCTGCTGGATCATCATCGTTGTTGTGGTCGCCCTGACCGCCGATCTGTGGGCTAAGCCCTGGCTCGGCTCTCCTACGGCTTCTGACTCGACCACCATGGCCGAGACTTCGCTGCTGGCTCCGTGTGCCGAGCACCCGTTTGGCACCGACTCTCTTGGTCGTGACATTCTCGTCCGTGTTATCTACGGTGCACGCGTTTCGCTTTCCGTCGGTATTATGGCCACCGCCATCTCTACGGTGATCGGTCTGGTCATGGGCGCCCTGGCCGGTTTCTATGGCGGCATCTGGGATACGATCATCATGCGCTGTGCGGACATCTTCCTGGCGTTCCCGTACGTGCTGTTCGTTGTTGCCATGATTGCCGTTATCGGTCGTGGTCTTCAGAATGTCTTTATCGCCATCGGCATTCTCGGCTGGCCCTCGATTGCCCGTGTCTTCCGATCTGCGATCCTAACGGTCAAAGAGAACGATTATGTTGACGCCGCTCGCGCTATGGGTGCATCCGATGCGCGTATCGTTATGCGCCATATCTTCCCGAACTCCGTTGCTTCTATCGTGGTCTATGCGACCATGAACATTGGTGGCGCTATTCTGACCGAGTCCGCTCTGTCCTTCCTCGGCATGGGCGTTATCCCGCCCACGCCTTCGTGGGGCTCCATGATTCAGGATGGCCAGCAGTATCTTCTGACTGCTCCCTGGATGATGATCATGCCCGGTCTGGCAATTCTCTCGACGGTGCTCGCCTTCACCCTACTTGGTGACGGTCTGCGCGACGCCCTCGACGTCAAGATGAAGGACGCATAAGGATGAAGAAGAACAAGAACTATGTGGACCTGAAGGACCAGCCGGTTCCCGAGGGCCAGCATCTGCTCGAGGTCGATGACCTTAAGATGTATTTCCACACCGAGGATGGCGTGGTTCGCGCCGTCGATGGTGTGTCCTACACGCTCGATCGCGGTGAGACCCTGGGTGTCGTCGGTGAGTCCGGCTCTGGTAAATCCGTGACCGCCATGACCATCATGGGCCTTATCTCGATGCCTCCGGGAAAGATTGAGGGCGGCGACGTTCGCTATCGCGGTCGTTCTATCCTCGAGATGACCGAGGAAGAGATGCAGCACATTCGCGGTAACGATATCGCGATGATCTTCCAGGATCCTATGACCTCCCTGAACCCGGTCTATAAGATCGGTAAGCAGGTGGGCGAGGGCCTTCGTCTGCACCGTGGCTACTCCAAGCAGGAGGCGCTCAAGCGCGCCACCGAGCTTTTGGACCTTGTTGGTATCCCCGAGCCCGAGAAGCGCGTCAACGAGTATCCGCACCAGTTCTCCGGCGGTATGCGTCAGCGCGTCATGATCGCCATGGCCCTTGCCTGTGATCCCGATATTCTGATTGCCGACGAGCCCACAACTGCCCTGGACGTTACCATTCAGGCTCAGATTATTGAGCTTATGCAGGAAATGCAGGAGAAGAACGGCAACGCCATCATCATGATTACCCATGACCTGGGCGTTGTCGCCGATATGGCCGACAAAATCATGGTTATGTACGCCGGCCGTCCTGTCGAGTTCGGTACTGCTGAGGAAATCTTCTACGAGAGCCGCCACCCCTACACCTGGGGCCTTATCCGCTCCATCCCGGAGCAGGCCATCGAAGAGAAGAAGCCTCTTACGCCGATTCACGGCAACCCGCCTTCGCTCATGAACTTGCCTGAGGGCTGCGTCTTCTCTCCTCGTTGCCCCTATGCGACGGACAAGTGCCGCAAGCAGCGCCCCGAGCGCGTTGTTACCGAGTCTGGCCATTACTCTGCGTGCCACTACTCCGGTGACCCCGAGTTCCTCAAGAACGCTCCTGAGACGTCCCGTACGCGCAAGGATTCCAAGAAGGGAGGCGAGGCGTAAATGGCAGACAATAATGAGCGTACTCCGCTGCTGAAGGTTGAGCACCTCTCTAAGGAGTTCCCTGCAGAGTCCGGCATGTTCGCCAAGCGTTTTTCCAAGCGTGTCGTCTCTGCTGTGAACGACATCTCGTTTGAGATTTATCCTGGCGAGACCTTTGGTCTGGTTGGCGAGTCTGGTTGCGGTAAGTCCACCACGGGCCGCACGATTATGCGCCTGACCCAGCCGACTGCCGGCAAGGTGTTCTTCCAGGGCAAAGATGTTGCCGAGATGAGCAAGCATGAGATCAAGGACATGCGTCGCGAGATGCAGTTCATCTTCCAGGACCCCTATGCTTCGCTCAATCCTCGTATGACCATCGGCGAGATCGTCTCCGAGCCCATGACTATTCACGGCGTGGGCACCAAGGAGGAGCGTATCGAGCGTGTTCGCGAGCTTCTCGACGTCGTTGGACTGAACCCCGAGCACATCAACCGCTATCCGCACGAGTTCTCGGGCGGTCAGCGTCAGCGTGTCGGCATCGCCCGCGCCTTCGCTTTGAAGCCCAAGCTGATCATCTGCGACGAGCCCGTTTCCGCTCTGGATGTTTCCATTCAGGCCCAGGTTCTGAACCTGCTCAAGGAACTTCAGGACAAGTTTGGTACGGCGTATCTGTTTATCGCCCACGACCTGTCCGTCGTGCAGCACATCTCCGATCGCGTTGCCGTTATGTATCTGGGCAAGATGGTCGAGGTTTCGGACTGGAAGACGCTCTATAGCGAGCCTCACCATCCGTACACGCAGTCGCTGCTATCTGCTGTGCCGGTGCCCGATCCGGATATCCAGAAGACCCGCAAGCGTATCATCCTCGCCGGCGATCCGCCGTCGCCGCTGGATCCGCCGACCGGCTGCCGTTTCCACACGCGTTGCCCGATCGCGCAGGGCATCTGCTCAGAGAAGCTTCCTGAGTTTAAGGAAGTTGCCCCGGGCCACTGCTGCGCCTGCCACTTCGCCGAGCCGTTCCCGATCAAGGAATCGCACATCGACCTGTAGTCGGTTGTTTTCGTCCGGGCCCGCCCTGGTGTTACTTTTCAGAACGTCCTCGGACATGCAAGTAACCCCCGCTGCGCACTTCGTGCGGCGGGGGTTACTTGCGTCCTGCGGAATGTTCTGAAAAGTAACACC
>NZ_QSJB01000016.1:454-43331 GCF_003469285.1 Collinsella sp. AM31-2AC | reverse complement strand
GGGCGGAGGCGGGGCATGCCCCGCCTCTTACACCACATCTCTGCACGCTACCATTCCCATGAATTCGTAACGCTACGCGGCTCGTATATGCACCCGGTTCCGCACTTCGCGTCTAAAGATGCGCTGTCATCGAGCAGCGTGAGCGCAAGGCCGCCCGTATGGTCGGCTGGGAACACCTCGTTGCGCTAAAAACCACCACGAAGGGGACCGGCACCTTTGTGGTGGTTTTGCTGACTCGTCCGACCTGTCCCAACGGTTTGTCTCAATCTGTAACAGGTAGGGCCCAAATAATCGGTTAGCTGTTACAGATCGAGACAGACCACGGATGCTCAGCCGAAAATCTCAATCTGTAACAGGTAGGAACGATTTTGCCCCTTAGATGTTACAGATTGAGATATTTGACAGCTTGAATCGGCATCGCCTACAGCGCGGCGACGACCTTGTCGCCCATCGTCGTGGTGCCGAGGATCTTATCTGCCGGGGTGTTGACATCGGCGATGTCACGGGTGCGCCAGCCCTCGTCGAGCACGCGCGCCACGGCGCTCTCGATCCACGCGGCTTGCTCGCCCATGTCGAGCGCGTAGGTCAGCAGCATCGCCACCGACAAGATTTGAGCCAGCGGATTGGCCACGCCGAGCCCCGCGATGTCAGGAGCGCTGCCAGCGCTCGGCCCAAACAGCGATACGCCATCATCCAGCGAGGCAGAGGCAAGCATACCGAGCGATCCGGTAATCTGAGCCGCCTCATCGGACAGGATGTCGCCGAACATGTTCTCCGTCACCACGACGTCAAAGTCTGCCGGTCGACTGATGAGCTGCATGGCGGCGTTGTCGACGAGCAGGTCCTCAAGCTCCACGTCGGAGTACTCCTCGTCTTGCACGCGATGCACGATCTCGCGCCACATGCGGCTCGTCTCCAGCACGTTGCGCTTATCAACGCTCGTCACCTTGCCGCGACGTTTGCGCGCCGCCTCAAATGCCTGGCGCGCAATGCGCTCAATCTCGTACTCGCGATACTCCATCACGTCGACCGCACGCTGACCGGCCGCACCCGCAGCGCCCGCGCAGGTCACGGATGCGGGCGCCAAAGTCCCACGGCATGTTGTAGCCCATCGTATCGGGGATGTTCACGACCGTGGCACCGGCCTTTACGGCCGCCTCGATAATGCGCACCAGAAACTCCTGATCGGAGCGGCCGGCATCCTCGGCATAAAACTCAACATCGTCAACGAACTTGCGAGCATGTTTGACGGCATGGATCGCTCACTCAATTGCCCTTTCCTCAGTCATATGGAGCTTGTCGCGCAGGTGACTGGTGCTCACACCCAGCCCTGTATGGATACGGGGCCTCTGGGCCGTTTTGAGCGCCTCTGCAGCCACTTCGATATCCCTGTCGACAGCGCGCGTCAGGCCGCATACCGTGCATCGGTCGCCCGCAATCTTGCCAATCTCCTGTACGGAGCGAAAGTCACCAGGACTCGAGATGGGAAAGCCCGCCTCGATAACGTCCACGTTCATGCGCACCAGCTGGCGGGCGATGAAGAGCTTTTCCTCGGTATTCATGCTGGCGCCCGGCGACTGCTCACCGTCGCACAGGGTGGCGTCAAAGATTGTGATTTTGCGGCTTATATGTTCCTCCTGATTGACCGTTTTATGACAGATGGCTTTCAGGAGAGAGAAGGCCTAGAGATAGAAAAATACCCGTGTCGCTCATCACGCCTGAAAGCGGCAGACGATAGCGCACCCGGGTACAACAAATCGTTATAGCGAGATTACAACCCTAGCGCGCTATCCAATCTAGTAGCGCTAGGCCTAGGAGCTGTTGCGTGTTCTTAAACATGTTGGGCTCCCTTCGGCCTCGGGTAGTACTACATCGCGCTAAAGTACAACACAAGTAAAACCACCACAATGGTGCCTGTCCCCTTCGTGGTGGTTTCGTTGACTCAAAAGCAAGAGACCCGGTCCTGCACGAGGCAGAACCGGGTCTCTTTAGCAATGCTTGCTTTGCTCAGGCAGTAACTGTTAGTTACTCAGCCAGGAAGTCGCGCTGGATAGCGGGATCGACCTTGACGCCAGGGCCCATGGTGGAAGACACGGAGATGGACTTGACGTACTTGCCCTTAGCAGAAGAGGGCTTGACGCGCAGGATCTCAGTGTACAGGGCAGCATAGTTCTCGACGAGCTGCTGCTCGGAGAAGGACTTCTTGCCCAGGGGCACGTGGCAGATGCCGTAGCGGTCGGCGCGATACTCAACGCGGCCGGCCTTGAGCTCGGAGACCATCTTGGCGACGTCCATGGTCACGGTGCCGAGCTTGGGGTTCGGCATGAGGCCACGGGGACCAAGGATCTTACCAATGCGGCCAACCTTGGCCATCATGTTCGGCGTAGCGATAGCGGCGTCGAAGTTGATCTCGCCCTTCTGGATCTGGGCGACGAGCTCGTCGGAACCGATGATGTCGGCGCCGGCAGCCTCGGCCTCGCGGGCCTTCTCGCCCTCGGCGAAGACAGCAACACGAACGGTCTTGCCGGTGCCGTGAGGCAGGGAGATGGAACCACGGATGTTCTGGTCAGCCTTACGAGTATCGATGCCCAGACGGAAGTGGGCCTCGACGGTCTCGTCGAACTTGGCGGTGTCGAGCTCCTTGATGAGCTTGGCAGCCTGAAGGGGGGTGTAGAGCGTGGCGCGGTCGATCTTCTCGGCAGCGGCGTTATAGCTCTTACCATGCTTAGCCATGTGCATTACCTCCTGTGGTTAAACGGGCGTGAGCCCTCCCACATCGTATCGTGTGCCCTATTGCACACATATAACGGGCGCCCCGGTCGGAGCACCCGTCATTACCTAAAGAAATCGCTACTCAGCGATGGTGACGCCCATGGAACGGGCGGTACCGGCGATGATCTTCTTGGCGGCGTCAATGTCGTTGGCATTGAGGTCCGGCATCTTGATCTCGGCGATCTTGGTGAGCTGCTCCTGAGAGAGCTGACCAACCTTGTCGGCCTGGGGCTTAGCGGAACCAGACTTGAGGTTCAGCTCCTTCTTGATGAGGTGAGCCGCCGGCGGGGTCTTGGTGATGAAGGAGAAGGACTTGTCCTCGTAGACAGAGATCTCAACGGGGATGATGTCGCCCTTCTTGTCCTGCGTCTCGGCGTTAAAGGCCTGGCAGAACTGCATGATGTTCACGCCAGCAGCGCCCAGGGCGGGGCCGACGGGAGGAGCGGGGTTAGCTGCACCAGCAGGAATCTGGAGCTTAATGACGTTGGCAACCTTCTTCTCAGCCATGGTCATTCCTTTCGAATCACGAGTGTGAAGTACTTGCTATATCGTAAGCACGCACGTGTTAGAAGCACTCCTGAGATGAGCAGTCACAGAAGAAGCACGCTCGCGCGAACGGACGAAAACTTAAGCGATGACAGCGACCTGGTTAAAGTCGAGCTCGACCGGCGTCTCGCGGCCAAAGATCATCAGCGTGACCTTAAGCTTGCCAGCCTCGGTGTTAACCTCGGAGACCTTGCCATCAAAGTCGGTAAGCGGGCCATCGGTGACGCGGACGGACGTGCCGACCTGAATATCAACCGAGGTGCGCTTGGGCGAATCGCCCTTACCGGGACGACGAGTCATCTTGTTGTACTCGTCGCGGGAAAGCGGAGCGGGCTTGCCGTTGCCGCCCAGGAAACCGGTGACGCCAGGCGTGTTACGAACGCACGTCCAAGCATCGTCATCCATCTCCATGCGGACCAGGACATAACCCGGGAAGATCTTGGAATCCTTGGTCTCGCGCTTGCCACCCTCTTTGATCTCGGTGACGCGCTCCATAGGAATCTCGATATCAAAGATACGGTCCTGCATGCCCATGGTCTCGATGCGATGCTCGAGATCGGACTTAACGCGGTTCTCGTATCCAGAGTAAGTGTGAACGACGTACCAACGCTTAGACATGGTTTAGCCCCTCAATCCAGAGAACAGAGCAAGAGCCTCGCCAAAGCCAGCATCGAGCAGAGCGATGACGACGCCGACGACGATCAGAGAAGCGCAAACGACGACCGAGTAGTTCACGAGCTCCTTCTTATCGGGCCACGTGACACGCTTCATCTCGGACTTCACCGAAGCGAAATACTTCTTGGTGCGGGCGAAGAAACCAGGCTTCTCGTTCTTCTTGGACTTCGCAGCCTTCTCGCTCTTCTTGGCAACGGCCTTCTTGGCCTCAACCTTGGAGTTGGCGGCAGCGCTGTTGGCAGGTGCCGGCTGCTGAGCCTTCTTCTTGTTCTTCTTGTTGGCCATTTGGGTTACCTCCGCGCAATGCGCTTATACATGAGTAAACCGTAAGCCCCCAAGTGGGAGCTTACGGAATAATGACTGGCACGCCAGGAAGGACTCGAACCCTCAACACTCGGTTTTGGAGACCGATGCTCTACCAATTGAACTACTGGCGTATGTGACTAGAGACTAGCGAGTCTCTTTGTGCAGCGTGTGGTGACGGCACCAGGGGCAATACTTCTTAATCTCCATACGATCAGGCATGGTCGACTTGTTCTTGGTGGTCGTATAGTTGCGGCGCTTGCACTCAGTGCACGCAAGAGTAACTAGAGTACGCATGTATCCTGAACCTTTCATTTCCGCCCCGTACGGGCACGAGTTGTTACTTTATCAGCTCCACGTAAGTGCTGTCAATGAAAACCTCGAGTCAATTGGTTCTCGGTGGATCCATTCATATTTGGAACACATCAATGAAGCCATCGAGATCTAATCGACGGTGCATCCAGGACCATTATCGATCCTCTCGACACCAGCAACGGCTCAATATCCATTGCAGAAAAGAACCCGGCACCCAAATAAGTGCCGGGTTCTCTAAGTCAGCTATATCAAAGAGCTAATTTACTCAATGATCGTGGAGACGATGCCCGAACCGACGGTGTGGCCACCCTCGCGGATAGCGAAGCGCAGGCCCTCCTCCATGGCGATCGGGTGGATGAGGTCGCCCTCGATGGTGATGTGGTCACCAGGCATAGCCATCTCGGTGCCCTCGGGGAGCTTGACCGTACCGGTAACGTCGGTGGTACGGAAGTAGAACTGAGGACGATAACCATCGAAGAACGGGGTATGACGGCCGCCCTCCTCCTTGGTCAGAACGTAGATCTCACCGGTGAACTTGGTGTGCGGGGTAACCGAACCGGGCTTGCAGAGAACCTGGCCGCGCTCGATGTCCTCGCGCTTGATGCCGCGGAGCAGCAGGCCGACGTTGTCGCCAGCCTCGCAGAAGTCCATGGACTTACGGAACATCTCGATACCGGTAACGACGGTGTTCTGGGTGTCCTTGATGCCGACGATCTCGACGGGCTCGTTGAGCTTGAGCTCACCGCGCTCGACACGGCCGGTAGCAACGGTACCACGGCCGGAGATGGTCATAACGTCCTCAACGGCCATCAGGAACGGAAGGTCGTTGTTACGAGCAGGCGTCGGGATGTACTCGTCGACGGCCTTCATGAGCTCGCGGATAGCGTCCATCCACTTGGCGTCGCCCTCGAGAGCGCCCAGAGCGGAACCACGGATGACGGGGATGTCGTCGCCGGGGAAATCGTACTCGGAGAGGAGCTCACGGGTCTCCATCTCGACGAGGTCGATAAGCTCGTCATCGTCGACCATGTCGCACTTGTTCAGGAAGACGACGATGTAGGGAACGCCGACCTGACGGGCGAGCAGGATGTGCTCGCGAGTCTGAGCCATGGGGCCGTCGGTAGCAGCGATGACCAGGATAGCGCCGTCCATCTGAGCAGCGCCGGAGATCATGTTCTTGACGTAGTCAGCGTGGCCCGGGCAGTCAACGTGAGCGTAGTGACGGGAAGCGGTCTCGTACTCGACGTGGGAGACGGAGATCGTAATGCCGCGCTCGCGCTCCTCGGGAGCCTTGTCGATGTTCTCGAACGCAGTGAAGTCAGCCTTGCAGCCCTCGGTCTCGGAGAGAACCTTGGTGATGGCAGCGGTCAGCGTGGTCTTGCCGTGGTCGACGTGACCAATGGTGCCGATGTTAACATGCGGCTTAGTGCGCTCAAACTTCTCTTTGGCCATAAAGCCCTCCTCTAAACAGGTCGTCCCCGGACGGGACTTTGCCTTTATACCATAGTGGCCTCTCAACATACTATTGAGAAGCCACCGTGTTACCTATGGTAGCGGTGACTGGATTCGAACCAGTGACGCCACGGGTATGAACCGTGTGCTCTAACCAACTGAGCTACACCGCCGGATGGAGCCTGCAACCAGACTTGAACTGGTGACCTCTTCGTTACCAACGAAGTGCTCTACCGACTGAGCTATACAGGCACTTGACGGGTGGGAGCTATAGGATTCGAACCTATGTAGGCAGAGCCAACGGGTTTACAGCCCGTCCCCATTAACCACTCGGGCAAACTCCCAATCGTTCAAGTATCCGCAGGTTCTTTGGTCTTTTGGACCGCCGCCCCCGCGAACGAAAAAGATAATACGATGCAACCTTGGGGGCTGTCAACGAAAACCTCTAGATACACGGTTCCGGGCGTATCTATATACCTTTGACCTGCGGTTTTGTTGAGTTTGGATATGAAGGACGGTGGTTTTGGATACTGAGGCGACGTTTCCCAAGGTAACACTTTGGCGTAGTGGAGTACACCTTCAGGATCGAACTTCGATAGCGACCCTCTTGCACTATTACATAGGTCGCGATCGGGCTTCCACGGCACGATTGAGCGTGGATAATCTCCCACTTTTGGCTTAGCTCCGAGCCCAAAGTGGCAGATTATCCACGCTCATTCACTAGGCGGGAGATTTTCCACGCTCGTTCGTCCGATAATCCACGCTTGATGAGGACGATGAGCCCCACCCCGGCTTCCGTCTCGATCTGTAACACTAAGAGGATTATTCCTCCTCTATCTGTTACAGATTGAGATGTTTCCCTGGCGGTCTCCCGTTTATCTAAATCTGTAACAACAAGAACGGTTTTCCTTCCCTAGTTGTTACAGATTGAGACACTTCTCAGCTCGCCCCCAGATTGTCTAAATCTGTAACAGCTGGGAGCTGAATGCTCGTCCTCGTGTTACAGATCGAGATTGTCGACTAACCCCAACCAAGCCCTTAAGCCAGTACCTCAGACCCGTTGTACAGTCTACTGCCTTTAAACGAGCGCAGCAGGAGTTCGCGACGTTCATCGAGGTCCTTCAGTTCGCAGGGGAACACGAACAGCATCACGTTTTGATGATACTTGTAATCTGCATAGACATCCGGATCGCCCAAACGTGTGGGTGTGGACACGATACCATCCGACATATGCTCGCTTGAGCCCACATAAATTCCCAGATAGTCACTGTAGTTCTTATCGTGACCGCCCTTTTGATACTTTGCGATAAGGTAGCAGCCAGGCATATCAAAGCCGTTAAACGCAGCGTCGACAGCCCTTTCCTGCTGGCAGACAAACTTGTGCAGGGGCATCACCGTCGACGCACTTTCGAAAATCGACTGCCTTGCGGCGTTGATCTTCTTGCGAGCCTCGGCGACTTCTCTTGAGTCCTGGAACGCTTTCACAGCACCGTCCAGCGCGCCAACTGCCGCGCCAACGCCATCGGCCGCTACTCCGAACCCCTTGCCAATGCCATCGGCAACGACACGCGCACCGTTA
Organism: Collinsella sp. AM31-2AC; assembly: GCF_003469285.1. Taxonomy (NCBI): domain Bacteria; kingdom Bacillati; phylum Actinomycetota; class Coriobacteriia; order Coriobacteriales; family Coriobacteriaceae; genus Collinsella; species Collinsella sp. AM31-2AC. The sequence goes on along the minus strand of NZ_QSJB01000016.1, from coordinate 35,689 downwards.
GCAGCGCCGCCCGCTGCATCCATTACAGCGCCGCCAACGGCATCGACATCGACGCCGAGCTGCTTTGCGCCCTCAATGACACCAGCTGCCGCGGCCAGAACATCCGCCGCAAGATCCATCGCATTTATTACGGTTTCTAGTTTTACAGTCATCCTAGAATTCCTTTCGATATCTTGCATAACCGAAACAGCTCATGACTCATAAATAGCGTCAGGCGGTTGCGCAGCCTTCCGAGACCATGCGAAATGTATGCAGCACCCAAGTCAGCAGTTTAAATCGGGCTACGTAATTAGTCCCAACGGGTTGTCCATTAATCGGTGAGCGCAATGAGCGTCTCGAGGAACGCCCATGCTCAGACTCGCCACCAACGTACATCATTAGCGCATTAACACCATCGGACAGTGAAATTTGGCTGCAGTAAGAACCAGGTTCACTTTTCGCCAGCTTAGTCTTACCATTCGTCCACCATGCCCATGCGTGCAAGTAGACCCACTCGGTCACGCATTGTTCCACCACCCCATCGCATCCACCGTCATTTCGGGCGGTCTCAGTTCAAGCGCACAGTTATTCGACTGACGCCGCAGCAAGAGAGGAATCCGTTTACCGAATAGAAAGCCATGGCATCTGCGGAATAGTCAGAAAGCGCTAGCATTTTCATATCAGGAAAGGAGAGCACTCATTATGGACAAAAAGAAAAGGACAGCCATCGTCTCTGCCGTCGCGGCCTTAATCGTTGCTATCGGAGCGTACTGGTACGTCAATTACCAGATACCGCACAATGAGGCTGTTGAGGCCTTCAACACCGCCGCCGACGGACTTTCAGGCCGCAACGATGACTTAGACGCCGCAATCAAAGAGCTTCAGGAACTGAACAAATCGAAGGATAAGCCCTATGATTCGTCGACGTCTGATTCCGCGACCAATGCGGTAGCCCAAGCTCAGGCCGCCAAAGAAGATATCCCTGCAATGCCAGGTAATACCGACGAGATAAACGCTATGGCAAAGAAGATCGACAAGATGGGAAAATACGATTCCGTCATCGCCGATCTTTCCACCGCCAAGTCCAACCTTCAAGACAGCATCGACCAGCTCAAGCAGGTGACCAACCCCTCAGAGCAATTCATTCTGCAACGGCTCACGGGCATTGCCAACATCACGGCACTGGAAGCTGTTTCGGAGGGCAACGATCCAAATAATAAGTTAGGCAAACAGGGCGGTTACACCGCATGCATCTACTTTAATTCCGATTTGGTCGGCTCTTCCGACGTGTATCTTAGCGGAGATTACACCCCCGTCGTGGACGGCGGATGTGATGCCGGCGGAGCCGTCGAGGTGTACGCAAACGCCAAAGATGCCAAAAAACGCGATGAGTACTTGAGCAGCTTTGACGGCAATTCAATCTTAGACCCCGGTTCGCACAAGGTTGTTGGCACCTGTGTGGTTCGCACTTCCTGTCATCTTGCCGCATCGCAGCAAAACAACATGACGAGCAACGTTGAACAGGCACTCATCAGGCTCGACAAGTAAGTTTTATATTCGTCATATCAACTAGCGATTAAGGAGTGTAGATATGAGCGATAGATTTCCCGATGTTGATTGGTGGTGCGATCGTTGCAACGCCCATCTCAACAATCAGCCAGGTTTTGACGATCACAAGTACACGTGGGTTTGCACTGAGTGTGGTTACAAGAACAGCATCTCCGCAACCAACATTTATGAATCCGAAGAGGACTATCGCAACTCGCGTTAGGAGATTCTTATGAAATACAAGGTCGTTTATCATTTACCGAGCGGCGCCGACGAAGAGGAGGACGAGCTCTTTTATTCGGAATCTGAGGCTCACGACGCCGCACGCGAAGGACTTTCCAATTATCGAACGGGCGCAGAAGAAGACTATCTGTTAAACCCAGGCGACAATCCCCTCCCCGATGACGATGGCTACAGTTACGACGTCGTAGAGGTAGACGAGTAGGTCTGTTAGCCCCGCCCATTTGGGCGGGGCTTTTTCTCTGGCATCAACCAGATTCCCTTGCGCAGTACAAGTCAAAATGGTTAGCCCCCTCTTTGCATCGTCTCGACCTGTAACAACTGAGCAGATATTTTCCTCCTAACTGTTACAGGTTGAGACAAACCGAAAAAAGGAAAGGCAGGAGACAAAACGCCGCCGTACCGAAAAAAACAACGGTACGGCGGCGTTCTCCTACAGCCAATAAGATCGAACAGTCTCTCTACTGTGCTTTTACGAAGCACAGAACATTACCAATGACCACGCAGTAATCCGTAACGCTCGCGTCGGTCAAATAAGGAACGGCCACCTTCTTGGTGCTGCCTTCGGGCATCGTCCCAAGATAGCCGCCGGTTGCAATCTCGTAGCCAGGCCACTCATAAGAGAAGTTAGGGCAAGTCAGATCGATACCATCAGGGCCCTTAGTTTGAATCAAATCACCAAAGGAAATGCCGTCCGTTGTCTTGGGATCGATAGAGTCATTCGTAACCGTGCAAAGGAGATAGCTATAGTTCTGATTCTCAGACCAACCATCGAACTCACGAGCACGCTGGCTGGAGTCGGCGTCAACGACAAAACCGTCAACAGATAATTCCATCCCGCCTGCCTCAGTTTCAAATGAAATAGTCTGTCCAAGAGGAACGAGCTCAGAAGGTGACTTCGCATATTTGGAAAGTGCCTTGGAATGGTCGTCATCCATTTTCAGCCCCGCTTTATCTTCAAGTTCCTTTACAACCGAAGCGGCCTTTTTGCATCCCTTGACGTAGTTGTCGTTGTAGGTAACAGGGTCGTTCGGATAATTAACGAGGCCAGCGCTTTCCATATCCAAAGCAGACTTATAGTCCTTAACGAGATCTGCAAAAGACTCGTCCTCAAAATCCTTCGACTTGAATTTGCTCACTGCGTCAATTTGAACATCAATGCCCTGCTGCAAGAGAGAAATCTGCTCATCGATAGAACCAGCCCTCTTCGAAGAAACGTCGGACCAGTCAGCAATACCAGCCTCAACGGCATCAACAAAAGAAGCCTGGCGTTGGGCTTCTTCATTATTGACACCGCCACAACCAATTAGCGAAAGCCCGAGAACAGCAACGCAGAGAACTGCACCGAATCGCTTACCCATAGTTTTAATCCTTCCCATAGCAGCAAACACATTGATAAGGATAGGCGTAAATGAAAGTGCCGCCAGACCGATTCGGCAAACGGAACAGTGCGGGAGACGAATGAAAGAACGCCCGGACTTTCTATCCCATGCCAGCAGATCGTCCATCTCAGCATCTGGTTCACACGTCGTTGCACAGTTTTATACCGTGCGCCCAGTACATTCCGGCACGCGGCGCCCACGCCGTATTCTCCGCGAATCACGGCGCGCCGACCACACGCCCTGCCAAGCTCGAGGCCGCGCGCGGATTCAATGCTCGCGCAAAGTGAGTTATCGTTGCCCACATCCACGCCACCGTGTCGTCGGGTTGCGTACGGTATACGGCACCGCTGTTTAGCTCCATAACATAGTGCGTCATGCGCGCCCAGCTCGCGGTACGCCGCCAGTAGGCAACGTGGTTGGCAGCGCTCACGTCGGCATTCCCCGCCTCATGGACTGCCAAAAACGTCGGCGAGCGGGCGCCGTGCCCCTGTGACACGATCGCCTCGCGGTTCTCGTAGGCCGCAGCCGGCGTGGCGAGCGCCAATGCAACCACCAGCACGGCAAGCCACACAGTCGATCTCTAATTCCTCATAGCCCTCCTAAAAACAAAGGCACCGTGGCCGTGAGCTGCAGCGACCCTGGGACAGACAGAATCACCTCCTAGACCGTACCGCCCGAGTCGAGCTCCGCCATCACCGGGGAGAGCGCAGCCATGATAAGAGCCACGACCAATGCACGCCATGCGTGGTCCAGTACCACCTGACCAAAAAATCAGGTCTACGTTGGCGATCATCACACCGAGGATGCCTTGGACGATGGCACGGGCCAATCGCCACTGCCATTCGTTTGAGTTCAGAAACTCTTCCATTACTCCGACCTTTCTACCAGCGACTGAACGTCATGCTGTATGACGGCCATGTCCTGCTCAAGCCTGTAGATGCGTTCAATCAGGGTGTTGTGCTTTTCAACGCGCTTCGACAAGATGTCGGTCTCGATCTCCATCACCGCGCGGTTGCGGGAGTTGGAGCACAGCGCGCCTGCAAGCGTGACGACACCACTAATAAGGACAATAACAATCGATTCCAAACGACTTCCTAACGTCTTCCGTTGGAACCATCATCGAGGGCGGTCACAAACGGATTTATTACTACATTCGTCTTTTTAGTACTACACCCATAGTGTTAGATTGCTCTATTACTACTGATAATTCTAATTTTATGGTATTGTATTAGCTGAGAGGAGCGAATCGTGGAAAACTACAGCGTCAAAGACATTGCAGATCTGCTGAAAACAAATCCGGAAACGGTCCGCCGGTGGATTAGGAGCGGAAAGCTAAAGGCAACGCGAGGGGCTTCGAGAAAAGAAGGAAGCTCGATTAGCACGAATGACCTTCTGAAATTCCTCCAGGAGAATGCAAAATACGCTGGAATTGTCGCCAGCGCAGCTTCTACCCCCATCGGAGCGATGTCGGCTGCGCTTCTGGGCGCGGCGGGCGGAATTGCCGCCCTTAAATCCAGAAATGAGCAGGCGATCGAAAACTCGACGGCAACTCAATATCAAATCTGCGCCTACCTGAACGATGAGATCCAACGACTCTCGGAAAGCATCGAACAAAAGGAGACGATCGCTTCCCAATTAAAGGCGGAGATTGAGCGAGACAAAGCAAAAATCGATGAGATGAGAAGGGCGATACTTCAACTTTCACAGGAAGAGAAAACAAAATGTATTGGAGGATAATAATGTGGGATTATGCACAATTGACCAAGACGGCAGCGGAATACGGCGGCCCCGACAAGTATATCGACACGATCAAAGCCTTCGCCCACGCCGAAGGATGCGCGAGCGGTTTTATAAAGGGCGCTGGTATTGTCACCTTGATATCCGTGCCGGTTTGTGCTGCGATTGCAAAATTTTACGCAGACTATCAAGTCAAAAAAGAAGAAGCAAGCAGAGCAAAACAGGCCCTGTCAAATTATTTGCAAATGGAAGAAAAGATAGAAGAAAGTTGGGAGAAGAATCATGACGAAATATAAAGTCATTTACCATTATCCGGATGGGTCCGACGGCGAAGAAGACGACCTCTTCGACACCGAGGACGAAGCCTTTGAAGTAGCAAGCTACGGCGTTTCCTGCTATAGCTCCGGCGCAGAGATCTTAAACATGTCTAACCCAGGCGATTACCCATTAGACGGCTCAGAGGATGACTGTGAATTCGAGATCATCGAAGTCGACGAATAATGCCTCCGGCCCCGCCCGCAAGGACAGGGCCTTTTCATGCCTATTCTGTCATCAAGTACCCCGGTGCCGCCGCAGCGTCCACCACCGCCGTGGCGCCAGATATTTTGTTCGAGCTCCAGAGGCCTGTTCTGTTCGAGCGTGCGACTGTCCACAGCGTGCTGCGGCCCGGCCGCGCCGAACAACCTGACCAACCACCCCATCACACTCTTGGCGACATCGCACTCGACCACAATCTCGTATTTCGGTTTGCCGACATTACACAAGTCAACCATCTGACCTTGAGCGCATCGATGAAATGCCTCGGGCGCTTGGAAAACCTCGCATACGGTTCTTCCGCCTCTCGTATCTTTCCCGAAACTGTCCACCCCAATGTAGTCAATTCGTCGATCGTCTCTTCGCCATCAACCTCAGCTCCCATGGATATCCTCCATAACCGGGCCCTCGCGGCCTAGTCGCTATTAAGGGCGTCCAAGATTTGGAACGCAGTTCACAACCAGCGCGGGCGTTTCTTTTAAAAGAAACGGGCCCTGTCCCACAAGGAACAGAGCCCGAAACTTTCATGGAGCCAGTGACAGGAATCGAACCTGCAACCCACTGATTACAAATCAGTTGCGCTACCGTTGCGCCACACTGGCACACTTGGCGCTTTCGCGCGAAGCCAGTTAAGAATAAAGGAATTACGGACGGGGCGCAACAGGCCCTTCGACCGACCACATCTCAAAACTATTCGCCAGAACGAATAGTTTTAATTACAATTAGCTTTATAAAACTATTCGTTCTGGCGAAGGGTTTCGCGATGCTTACTACCAAGGAAGCTGCCGAACTGCTCGGCATCACTCCGCGCAGGGTGCAGGAGCTCATAAAAAACGGAGCACTTGAGGCCCGGAAGGCTTCTGGCGTGTGGCTTATCGACAAAGACAGCATCGACACGCGACTCCGCTCCGTGACCAAAACGGGGGGACGTCCCCGCCGCGGCCACGGTAAAAGCGAGATCGCATTCACCCTCATGAATCGCACGCACGAGGTCGCCCAGCTGGTCTACAGCACATCGCGAAAAGACTTTACCCACATCGGTGCCGACGTCGATCGTGCCCACGCCCCTATTGGAGTATTTGGCCCTAATAGCCCCATATCGCTCGACTCCTTCCGCATCTGGTGGCGCGGCCGCGGTATCCCGCTCGCACGCATTGGGCTAGCCTCCCTGCTTGCAGAAGCCGCAGTCGATGTTCCCGATGAACTCGTACAGCGAAATCTTGGCCTCTCCTTATCCGACCAGTATTGGATTAGGCCCCAAGGCTCCGGTCTCGCGTGGGAAGATATCAATTTCTTCAATAATGCTTTTGACGACGTCTCTCTCAGCATTGCGCCCTTCGCCCCAGAGGGAAAAGCGGCTGCCGCAAAGCCCGACAACACCTCGGACGGCAATCTTCAAAAGTACTGGACATGCGAGGGTGACCGTCGAATCCTCCACAAGGCAGGTGCGCATCTAAACCAGGAACCCTATAACGAGATGGTGGCGACTGCGCTCCACCGTCGCATCCTAAACGCCTGCGATTATGTGCCTTACTCGCTCGAGGGAGCGGGTACTTCCGCGCTGAGCATATGCGATGTCTTCTTAACTGATGAAGAGGAGTATGTCCCTGCGTTCTATGTAAACCAGCATGCAAATGCAGACGAGCGACTAACCGATTACGAACGGTATGTAGCAAACTGCGAGGAGCTTGGAGCGACAGATATAAAAGACGCCCTTGACCGAATGATCGCGTGCGACGACATCATCGCCAACTATGACCGTCATTGGCGTAACTTTGGCCTTGTGCGAAACGTCAACACGCTAGCCTGCAGACCTGCCCCCATCTTCGATTCGGGCTCATCGCTCTGGTGCAACGTTTCTCTAGAGGAGCTTAAGGCAGGAGAGCACAGTTTTACCAGCGCGCAGTTTCATTCAAGCCCCGCGAAACAAATGCTGCTTGTTGAGGATATGAGCTGGTTTGACGGCGACAAACTCGAAGGCTTCGTTGACGAGGCAATCGAGATTCTGTCCAGAAACGACGCGCTCACGGCAAGGCTGCCATATCTAAAAGAGGCGCTTACATGGCGTCTCCGTAGAATGGTCGACATCGCTGAATGGAGTTAGCGAGACGGCGCCGCGCCGGCAGCTCCCCTACCTCCCGCGCAGGGCCTTGAGCTTGGCCAGGGCATCGGGGCTCAGGCGACTGCCCAGAGTCATCTTGATCTGCGGAGCTTCCTCTGCCTCATGAACGTCGTTATCGATCTGTTTGATCTCGTCCACCAGCATACGGCTCGAGATGCGCGTAACGCCCTTGCCCATGACGACAGTCTGGATCGTGCCGTCGCTCGATACCACGGAGCACGCGCGACCTTCCCCGCGTGCCTCGATGCAGAGCTTTTGCACCACGGTATCGGCAGAGACACCCGTCGGCGAAAACTCGATGCGCACGCCGCGGGCCGGCAGGTTGGGGCGCTCGTTAGAGATATTGCCCGCGCCGTCGAACACGATCACGGCCTCGTAGCGGCCCTGGGCAAAGGCGGCGACGTCGTTGATGAGGGCGGTGCGCGCCATATCGTGGACGTCGCTGGAATACGGATCGTCGGAATGGTCGTACACGAGCTTTTCGTAGCGCGGCGTGCAGTGAATCACGTTGTAGCCGTCGACCACCAGCAGCTCGGGCTTATTGGAGTGCACCGTCGAGACCGGATCAGCGATAGCCTGCGCAAACGCATTGCCGCCCACGCCATAGGTCGCGGCCGAAACAATTGGCTTGGCCGAGCCCTCGCCAAAGCGCTTGGCCTTGGACTTGACGCGGTTCTTCTTGGACATGCGCTACTCCTCCCCCATGAGCTCGCCGACGTTGCGGCGCAGCCACTCAAAGCACAGCGCCGTGGTCGCTTGGGCAACATTGAGGCTCTCGGTCATGCCGCGCTGGGGAAGCTTGGTCAAAAAGTCGCATTTCTCGAGCACCAGGCGCGAGATGCCGTCGCCCTCGGAGCCCATGACGAGCGCAACGCGGCCCTCAAAGGGAGCATCCCAGCAGCTGCCCTCGGCGTGCTCGGAAGCACCGCCCACCCAAAAGCCGGCGGCCTTGAGGTCGTCAAGCGCTCGGGCGATATTGGGAACCTGCGCGATGGGCAGGTGCATGACGGCACCAGCAGAGGTTTTGTAGCTGCCCACGGTCACAGCGGCGGCGCGCTTGTTTGCAATGATGACGCCCGCCGCGCCCACGACCTCGGCAGAGCGCACGATGGCGCCAAAGTTACCGTCGTCGGTCACATGGTCGAGCACCACGACAAGCGCCGGGCCCTCGCCTGCGCGGTCGAGGATGTCGGCGACATCGGCGTAAGGGAAGTTGCCCACCTCGAGCGCAATGCCCTGGTGAGCGCCATGGCTCGACAGCGCATCGAGCTGCGCGCGCGGCACATACTTAATGCGGACGCCCGTGGCGTTGAGGTCATCAACCAGGCGCGACAGAGCGGCATCGCGCTCCCCGCCCTCGGCGATGAGCGCGCACTTGATGGGAAAACCGGTGCGCAGCGCCTCGGCGGCAGCACGACGACCTTCGATAAACTCGCCCTTGGGAACCTGGACAGCGTCGTGGTTACGATCGCGTTGCGGACGTGCGGCCTGGGCGCGATCGCGCTGGCCCTTGGGAGCGGCAGCGCGGTCGTTGCGGCGAATCGGACGCGAGCCAGAAGCAGTCTGCTTGCCGCCACGAGGCGCACGCTTGCGATTGTCGGCCATAAAACGGCCTCCTTTAAAAAATTTTCAAACAGGACAAAAGAAGCGACCGCTTAAGACGAATAGCTCAAGCGGTCGGTACGAGTTTTCCAAGTGCCCGAGATTGCCGTGAAAGAGGAGCGACGCGTACTTGAGTACGCGAGCGACGGTTTGAACGGCAAGGTCGGGTGCTTGGGAAACCCGCGGGGATTAGAGAGATTTAATACGGGTGCCGGCGGCGGTATCCTCAATGGTGAGGCCCAGGTCCTTGAGCTGGTCGCGGATGGCGTCGGCCAGATCCCAGTTCTTGGCAGCGCGGGCCTCGGCGCGGGCCTCGAGAATCTTGGCAGCGGCCTCGTCCACGTCGTCGCCCGTGTAGGCAACCAGGCCGGCGGCTACGCCCAGCAGGCCCAGCGGCAACTCGACCTTTGGCTCGGGGAGCTCAACGCCAAACGTATCGAGCAGCTCGACCAGCGTATCGGCGGCGGCAAGCGCGGCGGCCTTGTCGGCAGCGTCGCCCGCCTGCTCCAGGTACTGGTTGCACTCGGTCACAAAGCCAAAGACGGCACCCATGGCACCGGCGGTGTTAAAGTCGTCGTCCATGCACTCCTTAAAAGTGGCACGGGTCTCGGCGGCCTTGGCGGCAAACGCCTCGGATGCTGCCTCATCGGCATCGGCCGTCGCATGGTTCGCGGCCCAGCGCAGGTTCTCGACCGTACCGGCGATACGCGTGAGCGAGTTCTCGGCACCCTCCAAGCGCTCCCAAGAAAAGTCGAGCGGCGAGCGATAGCTCGTCTGCAGCATCAGCAGGCGCAGGGCGGCAGCGGAATGCTGCTCGAGGACCTCGGCCAGCGTAAAGAAGTTGCCGAGCGACTTGGACATTTTCTCGCCGTCTACCAGCAGCATGCCCGTGTGCATCCAGGTGTTGGAGAAGCCCTGGTGCCAGGCGCAGGTGGCCTGGGCGCACTCGTTCTCGTGATGCGGGAAGGCAAGGTCGGAGCCGCCGCCGTGGATGTCGATCGGGGTGCCCAGGTAGCGATGCACCATGGCGGCGCACTCGGTGTGCCAACCGGGACGGCCTTCGCCCCAGGGGCTCGGCCAGCTGGGTTCGCCGGGCTTAGCGGCCTTCCACAGGGCAAAGTCGAGCGGGTCGTTCTTGTCCTCGTTCTCCTCGATGCGCGCGCCAACCATAAGGTCGTCGATGTTGCGGCCCGAGACCTGACCATAGTTGGGATCGCTGCGCACGGCAAAGTACACATCGCCGTTATCGGCTGCGTAAGCGTGGCCCTGCTCGATAAGCGTCTTGATCATAGCGATCATGGGGCCGATCTCCTTGGTGGCGCGGGGGCGCACATCGGGATCGAGCACGTTGGCGGCGCGCATGACACCGATGAACTTGTCGGAGAACTCCGTCGCGACCTCGGCGGCCGTACGGCCCTGCTCGTTGGCGCGCTTGATGATCTTGTCGTCGACATCGGTGAGGTTCTGGGCGAACGTGACCTCGTAACCGCTCGCGATGAGCCAGCGGCGAATCACGTCAAAGCTGATGAACGTGCGGGCGTTGCCGATATGGATGTTGTCGTAGACCGTGGGGCCGCACACGTACATGCGAACCTTGCCGGACTCGATGGGCTGGAACTCTTCCTTTTTATGGGTAGCGCTGTTGTAGATACGCATTCGTTACTCCTTAACGGTTTTCTGTAGCAGGCAGACGGCCCAGGCGCCAATTCCCTCGCCTTGGCCTTCCCAACCGAGCTTTTCGGTCGTGGTGGCGGCGACGCCCACGTTTTCCACGTCGACGCCCAGGGCATGGGCAAGGTTGGCGCGCATGGCATCGCGGTGCGGAGTGATCTTGGGTTGCTGACAGGCAATGGTGCAATCGGCATCGACAAACTCAAAGCCCAGCTCGCGCGCATAGTCCATCACGCGAGCGAGCAGCACCATCGAATCGGCACCCTCGTAGGCGGGATCGGTGTCGGGGAATAGCTTGCCGATATCTCCCCCGCGGCAGGCGCCCAGAATGGCGTCGGCCAAGGCGTGCGCGAGCACATCGGCATCCGAGTGGCCCAGCAGGCCGCGCTCGTAGGGGATGTCGACCCCGCCGATGATACATCGACGCCCCTCCACCAAACGGTGGACGTCGTAGCCATGGCCAATGCGCAGGTTACTGAACATGGGGAAGGTCCTCTCCCTCGGCCATGCGGCCAAGCAGAATCGCGGTTACGGGACGCAGGTCCTCGGGCACCGTCACCTTAAGGTTATCGCGCGGGCTCTGGACGCAGCGGACGCGCCCACCCATGCGCTCGACCAGTGACGAATCGTCCGTGCCGATAAAGCCCTCGGCAATCGCCGCGGCATGGGCGCGCTTCATGGCGTCGACACTAAAAATCTGCGGCGTCTGCGCGGCCCAGTACAGCTCGCGCGGCGGCGTCTCGACGATGTTGTCGCCATCGACGATTTTGAGTGTGTCGATGGCAGGCTGGCCGCACACGACACCGTCGAGGGCACGGTCGCTCACGAGCACGTCGATAGCGTGGTCGATGGCCTCGGTCGTAATGAGCGGACGAGCGCCATCGTGAATGGCGACGTATTCAAAGCCCGCCGGCACCGCATGCACGCCGGCACGGGTGGAATCCTGACGGGTATCGCCGGCATCGGCAAAGCTGATGGGCGTGTCATAGTCAAACGGGTCGATGGCCAGGCGGCGCATCTCGGCACGACGCTCGGCAGGGCAAACCACGACGATGTGGCCGACCTTATTGCTACGGTCAAATGCGCGGATGGACCAGCTCATAAGCGGACGGCCCGCTACATTGACGAGCTGCTTACCACCGGGGTTACCAAAGCGCTGGCCGCTGCCACCGGCAACGACCACGGCGCATACGGGCGCCATTATGCGTTCCCCTGTTTGGTGCCCTTCATGCGGTACAGGGAGTCCGCAAGAATGGCAGGGTTGTTGACGCCAAAGTCGCCCAGGCGCTCCGGATCTTCGCTGATGTCGTCCATGAGCTCCTGCAGCGATCCATACTCGTCGACGATCTTCTCGGCCACGCCGTCGCGCACGACGGACACGCGCGAAAGCGTGCGCAGGCCCAGCGGTGTCATGACGGAGTCCTCGTCCAGGTCGTCGTAACCCAGAACCGCCGCCACATGCTGCGGGTCGGACAAGTCCTTGGGCGTCATACGGGCAAGCTCAGCGCGAATCTTCTCGGCGTTTGCCTCGGAAGAATCACTTGCGTAGTCGCGGATCATCAGGTCGTACTCGGTATCCATGCTGGAGCCCGCGAGCTGCTCGAGCTGCATCTGCACGAGCTTGCCCTGGTTGCCCAGCTTGACAATGCAATCCTTAAGCTCAGTCTTTGCCTGCTGCATGATCTCGAAACTCGAGAAAATGCCGGTGATGTCGGCGAGCGTAACGTAGTCGTCGAGTTCAAGGGCTGTCAGGCGCAGCAAGGAGCGGTCGAGCGACTGACGGGTGGTCTGAAGCGTGGCGACGAGCTGGTTGACCGAGCTCATGATGGTGGTGACAGGCTGGATCTCGTAGCTCTTACCGTGGACGTACACGTTGACGACGGCACGACGAGCCGAAACCGAGATCACGATGGCGTCGGTGAGCACCGACATGCGAGCGGCAGTACGGTGACGCATGCCCGTCTCACTCGTGGCGAGTGAGGGATCGGGATTGAGGTGGAAGTTGGCGCGCAGGATCTGGGTGAGGTCGCCATCGATAACGATAGCGCCGTCCATCTTGGAAAGCTCGAACAGGCGGTTCGAGGTAAACGAAATGTTGAGCGGGAAGCCGTCGTTACCAGCAGCGAGCACGTTTTCGGTGTCGCCGACGCAGATAAGGGCGCCCAGGTGACCAGCAATGATCATGTCGAGGGCGGTGCGAATCGGCTGACCGGGGGCAGTCAGGCGAATAGCCTGTTCCATACGCTTTTGCAGCTCGTTCTTATCCAAGGCATCGCTCCCATCGTATACGCTCCATAAACGTCAATAAGTTTCTCACGGTTTGCCCCTGTGACGCCCGCAAAATCCGATGCTTACAGAATGAGCGAACACAGCTGAGAGCCCCAATCCAAATGAGCTGCTTATGTGGTAGCATCGGGATTCGCATAAATGAGGGAGTAGTCGCGTGATCGGGTTCGCCTCCGGTGGCGCGGCAAGTCAACACACTGGCCGATGCGGCCTGGCTTGCCTTAATGAACGAGACTCGTGGCTGTGCGCGCAACGCGTACGCCACGGGTCTTTTTTGTTACTCCCCCAAGAGGTACACGCGGGCCCGCCCGCAGAGAGGGAGCCAGACTATGGGACTCGCAGAGCTCGTGTTGCTCGCCGTTGGCCTTTCGATGGACGCCTTTGCTGTTTCCATTTGCAAGGGCCTTGGCATGAAGAAGATCAACCTTAAAGTCGCCGTGGTGCTCGGCCTGTTCTTTGGCGGCTTTCAGGCCGGCATGCCCGTAATCGGATGGGCGCTCGGCAGTCAATTCATGGGCATCATCGGACCCATCGACCATTGGATCGCCTTTATCCTTTTGGCCTTCATCGGCGGCAAAATGCTGTGGGAAGCCTTTACCGAGGACGAGGATGAAGGCGACGGCAAGGATGCCGAAAAGATTGACCTGGGCGAGTACCTGATCCTCGCCATCGCCACCTCAATCGACGCCCTAGCCGTAGGCATCTCATTTGCGGCGCTCTCGGTTGACATCGTTCCCGCTGTATCGCTTATCGGCGTCACAACGTTTATCTTCTCCGTCGCCGGCGTAGCGATCGGCCACACCTTTGGCGCGCGCTACGAAAAACCTGCCACCATCGTGGGCGGCATCGTGCTCATCCTCATCGGACTTAAGATCTTGCTTGAGCATCTGGGGATTTTGGCGCTGTAACGCCAAACACAATCGCTCAAAACTCAACGCCAGTACAAGGCCTCATGCAAAGTTTTGCATGAGACCTTTTCGTGCAGACTTTTGCATGTCATACTGATATGCAAAAGTCTGCATGTTGGAGATCGCCATGGATACCCTTCCCATCACCACACCACGCCAAGCTGGCATCTATGTGCGTCAGGCACGCGAGTCGCAGGAAATCACCCGTGCGGCCCTCGCTAAAAAAGCCGGCGTTTCGGAGCGCCTGCTCGCATCGCTCGAGCTAGGAGACGCCACGGGTATTCGGCTCGACAAGTTACTGACCGTCTTTAACGCACTCGGCATAGGTCTCTTTGCGCAAAGCGATAACGACTCCATCGCATCGCCCTCCGAACATCCGACGACGATAGCGGACTTCCCTATCGCGAACTCGAATGCCCTGCCAAAGCCAAGCGTAGGCAGACGACCCGCCCGACAAGGAACGCCATCTTCCTATGGTGCCCTGCTGGCCCAAATCGCAGCCGAGCAAGGCCTTTCCGACACTTCAGACCTCTCCTTTGGCTGTAAGGTTGTGAAATAAATGGCAGAGATGGAGCTTGCGACCCTCATTTGTGGCGAAATCGCAGGCACTCTCCGGCAAGACGAGCATGGACTCTGCAGCTTTGTATACGCCCCAACCTATCGCGGAGCACCACTATCGCTTACAATGCCGCTTTCCAATCGCACGTATGGCCATAACATCGTCCGCCCGTTCCTATTTGGCCTTTTGCCCGACAGCCAAGAGCAGCGTCGCGCTATTGCCGCCGAGCATGACGTTGCATCCAACAACCCCGTCGCCCTCTTGTGCCATATCGGTCTTGACTGCGCGGGGGCCGTTCAGTTTTGTCGAACCGATCAATTAGGCGCCGCCCGCGGCAGGGTCTCGGCATACCGCCCGCTTACCAATTCTCAAATCGCTCACAAGCTCAAAGCAATTCGCGATGACGAAAGAGAGACATGGATGGGCTCCAACGAAAGCTGGTCCCTGGGCGGCAACCAAGGCAAATTTGCACTAGCTTGGCATGATGGCCAATGGTGCGAATGTCTAGGGTCATCCCCCACTACCCATATCTTCAAAAATGGTGTCGTTGGGTTCAAACATCAGGCCTTAAACGAATTCGTCTGTATGAAAACGGCTCGGCGTGTTGGCATTCCAACTGCCAACGTCTCCTATTGCACATTTGAAGACGAAGCCGCGCTCGTCGTTGAACGGTACGACAGAATGGTCAATAGCAGCGGGAATATCGAAAGGCTGCATCAGGAGGACTTTTGCCAGGCGCTCGGTGTATTGCCAAGCCAGAAATACACCGCCGACGGAGGACCAACCACACGAGACATCCAAGAACGACTGATTAACACAGTCCCCCACCACATGAATCTTGTGCTTTTTACCTATATGTTGTTCTATAACGCCATTATCGGAGCGCCTGACGCACACGCTAAAAACTACTCGCTCATCCTAGGCAAAGGTACAAACGCAGCGCTCGCACCCATGTACGATGTCGCATCGGGCTTGGCGTACGAGCGTATGCGCCGCCGGGCGCGCCTTGCCATGAGCGTTGGCGGCGAAAATCGAGTGGGGCGCATCGGTCCAGGCGCTATCCGCCGATACCACGGTATGGGCGACCCCGCGCTGGAGGCGGCGCTCACCGATGCCGGGCTATCCGAGAAGTTTTGCTTTGCGACCATGATGGACCTCGCCTACGAGGTGCCCATTTGCATGGAAGAGATCATGGACGAATACGCCGACCTGCCCGGCATGGCGGACCTGCGCGAGCACATGCTCGGCCCCGTCCGCGAAAACTGCCAGCGCACCCTCGACCTCATCAAGGCGGATATGGGCTAGGCGCCAATCAATCCACATTTCTTAAAAGAAGAGGGGGGCGCCCGTCGCAAAAGTTCGGATGCCCCCTCTCGTAATGTCATTTGCAATCCGCCAGCACGTGGCTCGAACTGCTGCTAGCGCGACCCTTACGCGGCAAGGCGCTTGAGGACGTCGATGAGCAGCTCGTAGAAGCGCTCGGCAGAAGCGAGCTCCATGCTCTCGTCCGGGGTGTGGACATCGGAGAGCGTCGGGCCCACGGCGATGGCGTCCAGGCCGTGCAGGGCCTCAGCAAACAGGCCGCACTCAAGGCCGGCGTGAATGGACTCGATGCGCAGCTCGGAGCCAAAGAGCTCGCGATAGCTCTCGACGAAGATGTCGCGGACCGGCGAATGCTCGGCATAGCTCCAGCCGGGATACTCGAACTCGAACTTGGCGTCGAAGCCCAAGACATCGGCCAGCGTCTGCAGGCGGTCCTTGAACTCGTTCTGCAGCGAGGTGATCGAGGAGCGCGGGGACAGCATGATCTTGACCTGGTCGTCGGAAGTGGCGACCACGCCGATGTTGGAGGAAACCTCGACGGAGCCGTCGGTGGCGACGTTGCGGCGAATCACGCCGTTAGGGGCAAGACGCAGGGCGCGGATGAGGGCAAGCGCGGACTTCTGATCCATGGCCTCGACCTCGGCGTCGTCGGCAATCTCGACGGTGCAGGTAAAGCCGGGGTCGAAGACCTCGAGCTCGGCAGTGACGTCGGCGATGATGTCCTTTGCGATCTGGGCCGCGGCCTCGGCGGCAGCGTGGTCGGCGTAAACCAGCTCGGCCTTGCACTCACGGTTGATGGCGTTGTCCTTAGTGCCGCCGTTAAAGCTAACGATGGCGGGCTCGCCGGCGACCATCAGGCGGTCGATGATGCGGGCCATGATGAGGTTGCCGTTGCCGCGCTCCAGGTTGATATCGTTGCCGGAATGACCACCCAGTAGGCCGGAGATGTCGAGCGTGAGGGTGCTGCCGGTCTTGTGCTCGCGCACGATGGGGCAGGTGTAGGTAACAACGACGCCGCCAGCGCAGCTGACGGTGGCAACGCCCTCTTCCTCGGAGTCAAGGTTAATCATGGTGCGGGCGCTAATCTGGGACTTGTCGAGCGTCTCGGCGCCGACCAGGCCAGTCTCCTCGTCGGTGGTGAATACGCACTCGAGGGCGGGGTGAGCAATCGAATCGTCGTTGAGCACAGTAAGCATCAGAGCGACAGCAATACCGTTGTCGGCGCCCAGGGTGGTGCCGTTAGCGGTGAGGACGCCGTCCTTGACGACCAGGTCGATACCGTCGGTCGTAAAGTCGTGCTCAACAGAGCCCAACTTGTCGCACACCATATCGATGTGGCCCTGCAGCATCACAGTCGGGGCATTCTCGGCGCCGGCAGAAGCGGGCTTGCGAATGATGACGTTGTAGACCTCGTCCTGGTACACATCGAGGCCGCGCTCCTTGGCAAACGCAACCAGGAAATCGCTGATGCCCTTCTCGTTGCCAGACCCACGGGGGATCGCGCTGACCTCCTCAAAGAAATGGAACAGCTGGGCGGGCTCGTAGCCGGTGATCTTGTAATCCATGGTGCCTCCTTGGCGCAACTGGTTAGACAGTAAGACATGCGCCTTGTATATTCCCAGACTTTGCGTGCATAAACCAGTCGAAAACGCCGAGCGCCCTCGCATCATCGGCTAACGGTGGGGAGACGCCACTTTATTAAGATAAAGCAGGTTAGACGGGCCGCGCCGAAGGGACGTTGGACCCTTCAACCAACCTCAACGCTTGATCAACGTTTATGCATACGCCATTGACATGTTTAATGAGATCTACTTTGAACGAAGGGGGCTTTCCAACAGAAAAAGGGCGCTCCTTTGGAACGCCCTCGTGGACACAAGGTTTTGTTACGCCCTACAGCGCGCCGGAACCGGCTTGCATCATGCCGCCGGGGCCCGAGGTCACGCCGCCGCTCACGGGCGCGGCGCTGCCAGTGTGCGGTGCCGCCGGGGTGGTATCGCCACCGAGCGTACCTGCCGGACGCGGTGCCGGAATCTCGCCCGTGCCGTGGCTAAAGACAAACTTGCCATCGGCCACGTCGCACAGGACGGTATCGCCCTCGCCCCACTCGCCGGCCAGAAGTTCCTCGGACAGCGGGTCCTCGATGAGCTTTTGAATAGCACGGCGCAGCGGACGCGCACCGTTGGTGAGGTCGGTGCCCTCGGCCACGATCTTGTCATAGGCCGCATCGGTGAGCTTGATGTTCATGCCGTTGGCAATCAGACGCTGGCGCAGGTCGTCCACCAGCAGGTGCGCGATCTTGGTGAGATTCTCGCCCGAGAGCTTCTGGAACACCACAATGTCGTCGATACGGTTGAGCAGCTCGGGGCGGAACAGGCGCTTGAGCTCGCCCATCGCGCGACCACGGATCTCACTCGACGTGAGACCCTGCTCGCCGGTGGTGCCAAAGCCCACGCTCGCATCCTGCGCAATCTCGCGGGCGCCCACATTGGACGTCATGATGATCACGGTGTTGCGGAAGTCGACCGTCTTGCCCTGGCTATCGGTCAGGCGGCCCTCCTCCAGCACCTGCAGCAAGATGTTGAAGATATCGGGGTGCGCCTTCTCGATCTCGTCGAACAGCACGACCGAGTACGGGTGGCGACGAACGGCCTTGGTGAGCTGGCCGCCCTCGTCGTGACCGACGTAGCCCGGAGGGCTACCGATGAGCTTGGAGACCTCGAACTCGCTACCGAACTCGGACATGTCGAAGCTGATGAGCGCGTCTTTGCTGCCAAAGAGATACTCGGCGAGCGTCTTGGCGAGCTCGGTCTTGCCCGTGCCGGTGGGACCCAGGAAGATAAAGCTGCCGCCGGGACGACGCGGGTCCTTGAGCGGCGAGCGGCTGCGGCGCACGGCCTTGGCGACGGCCTCGACGGCCTCGTCCTGGCCGATAATGCGGGTCTTGAGCACGCTTTCGGTCTGCAGCAGGCGACGGCTCTCGCTCTCGGTGAGCGAGGAAACCGGCACGCCAGAGGTCACGGACACGATGTCGGCAATCTGACTCACGTCGATGGTGAGCGGGCTGGCGTCGAGCTCGGCGGTCCAGGCAGCCTTGGCCTCGGCGAGTTCAATCTCGGCAGCCTTCTGCTGCTCGGTGATCTCGGCGGCCTTGTTCATGTCGTCGCTCTCGGTGGCCTCCTGCGCGGCGGCCTTGAGCTCCTCTATGCGATGCTCGGCCTCGCGCACCGGCTCGGGCGCGCGGTTGGCGGCGATGCGGGCGCGGGCACCGGCCTCGTCAATGAGGTCGATGGCCTTATCGGGCAGGAAGCGATCCTGAATGTAGCGGTTGGAAAGGTTCGCGGCGGCCTCGATAGCACCCTGCGTATAGCGCACATGGTGGTGCTCCTCGTAGCGCGGCTTGAGCGCGGTCAGGATCTTGACCGTGTCCTCGACGCTCGGCTCCTCGACATCGATGGTCTGGAAGCGACGCTCGAAGGCCGGGTCCTTGGTGAGGTACTTGCGGAATTCCTCGGCCGTGGTGGCGCCGATAATCTGGAAGGCACCGCGCGCGAGCACGGGCTTGAGCATGGAGCTCGCGTCGATGGAGCCCTCGGCAGAACCGGCACCGATGATGGTGTGCATCTCATCGATAAACAAGATGACGTCGTCGGCCTCGGTTGCCTCCTGGATCACGTTCTTGAGGCGCTCCTCGAACTCACCGCGATACTTGGCGCCCGCAACGAGACCCGGCAGGTCGAGCGTCCAGATATTCTGGTTCATGAGGTTCTCGGGCACGTTGCCGGCAGCAATCTGTTGCGCCAGTCCCTCGACGATGGCCGTTTTGCCCACGCCGGGATCGCCCAGGATAAGCGGATTGTTCTTGGTGCGGCGCGAAAGGATCTCCATCATGCGCTGGACTTCCTTTTCGCGGCCAATCACGGGATCGAGCTCGCCGTCGCGCGCCTTTTGCGTGAGGTTGGTGGCGAACTGCTTGAGCGTGTCGGTGCCGCTCCCCTTTTGCTGAGAGGCATCCGAGCCGCTAAAGAACGGCAGGCCCGCACCGGGACGACCAGCGCCAGCGCCAGCGAGCGGACGCTTCTTGTCCTGATCCTTGGCAGTGAGCTTTTCGATGGCCTTTTTAATGGAAGCAGACGACACACCCAGGCGCATGAGGATGTCCATGGCCATGCCGTTGCCCTCTTCGACGATGCCGATCAGCAAGTGCTCGGTCGACACGTAGGTCTGGTTGTTTTCACGCGCCACGCGGAATGAACGCTCCATCACGCTAATGACGAGCGGCGTAAAGGCGAGCTTGGCCGCCTCGGTCTCCTCACTGGGCTCGGGAACCGTGGTCTGGACCTCTTTGAGAGTATCCATGATGTCATCGTAGGAGATGTCGAGCGAACGCAGTGCCTCGGCGGCAATGCCCTCGTCCTCCTTAGCGAGCGCGAGCAGCAGGTGCTCGGTACCCACCTTATTTGAGTGAAGATCGAGCGCTTCTTGCTTGGCCATGGACATGACCTTGCGCGCGCGATCGGTAAAACGGTCTAACATGCTAGTTCCTCTTAGACGAGCTAGTTTTTTCAAACGCAAAGCGCCGCCCGCGGCAGCGCTTTGGTCTCTTTACCCATATGGAGTATATGTTAACCGTTGGGACCTTTCCCGCCCGTAGCCGCGCGACAACGTCTACAAAAAAGGAATCGCCAGGTGCGTCTGCATCGGCCCAACGAGCGTGGATTTTCGGACACCCATTCCACGAGCGTGGATAATCTCCCGTTTTGAGCCCGTAAACAGGCCAAAAACGGGAGATTATCCACGTTCATGTTTTGCGGATCAGTTTCATTTGCACCAATTAGCTGGTGTGGCGCCAGCGAGAGTCGGTGAGGGTTCTCGCCACGCCCAGGCCAACGGGCAGAAACGCCACAATGAGCACTGCACGCACAAACCAGCCGAGCATATTGACCGTGTCGAAGGTGCACATGTAATACATCGAGCGATACAGATACAAGCCCGGCACCATAATGACAATCGATGGCACCGTGAGGGCGATACGTGGGTAGGTGAGCTTGATTTCGGCTAAGCTCGCGAGCAGGCCCGATACCAGCGCACCGATAAACGCTGCCGCCTCGGGAGGCATACCTACGCTCAGGCCCAGAAAGGGAAACAGCGTCGGCGCATCGACGAGCGTAAGGCGCAAGGTATTGGACACGGCGCCGATCAGCCCAGCTGCCGCGGCCATCTTTACCGGGCTGTTGAACATCACCGAGAAGCCGAATACGCCAACGAAGCTCATCACCACGCGCAGGAGCGTAAGGGCAAGCGGCGAAAGGCCGAGCGGAGCAAAATCATCCGGTGCCAGCCCCACACACTCGGCAACCATCCAGCCCACAAGGGTCGCCATCACAATAATCGACACGGCATACGAAAGACGCTCAATGCCGCTTCGCATATCGAGCTTAGCGATGTCGAGGCCTGCCGTAATGAGGGGAAAGCCGGGAATCACAAAGAGCATGGCGCCGATATAGCCTTCTTGGTGCGACATTGCCCCCGGTACGACCTGGCCAAGGCCGAGCAATGCCAGCAGATACGAAACGCAAGCGAGCGCAACGCCAATCGTCAGCGCGCTAAACTGGCCAAGACCCTGCTTGAGAATATGAGAGCGAGCAAAGTTGCCAACACCAGCGCCTACGAATGCGCAGGCCATCTCGATAGGGCCGCCGCCGAGCAAAAAGACGAAGGCGCCGCAAGCACAAGCTGCCGCAAGGCCCTGTTGCCAGGGAGAGTAATCGGGTTTTGAACTCTCAACGGTCTTGAGCATCTCGTGGTATTCGTGCACGGTAAACCGGCGCCCATACGTCTCGATTTCCTTTAGGAAGCTCTCCATCATCCAAATGCGATGGGTATTGACTCCCGTTGTGGGCAGGCTGACAACCTCGTTAAAGCAGTGGCCATCTTCGATGCAGGTGCACTCAAACGACAGAAGACTTAAGTCAACGTGGACGGTGACACCGAGTACGGCGGCAACGCGATTCATGGTATCGCGTACACGCCAGGCACCCGTTCCGCTCGCGAGCATAAGCATACCGGTGCGGCAGATGATGGATGACTTATCGGTGAGCGGCGCATCGACGGCAAGCTCATCGCCTGCCGTCACGATCTGGTGCCAGTCTGTTTTCATATGGAGTGCGCCGGCACGAACACCGTGGTGCATGGGGGCTCTCGAAAGCAGCGAGTCAAGGCGCGAAGACTGTGGGGGCTCCGTTGATTCGTCCTCAACCTCATCAGTCTCTTCATCGACCAGATCAAATGAGTCAAGCGATGCCGGCTCGCGACGATCGATTAGCTCCTCATCCTCATCGTCAAAGTAATTGAACTGATCGAGCATGTCCTCTTCGATTGCACGCTCGCTCGCGTCGTCCATATAGACGCTCCCTTCCTACCGACTAACCCCCATCCTAGGCAGCAACGGCTAAAGGAAACATAAAAGAGACGGCTGCCATGCGAGCCATGTGCTCAATAGCCGTTGGGTGGTCGTTTAAGAACGTCCCCAATGACTATTGATGGCCAAGGCAACGCCGATGTATTGGCAACGTCAGCGAGCGGGCCGCATTTGAGACAAGGTGACGTGAAACGAAAGGGCGCTGACCTTCTGGTCGCGCCCTTGAAGTTGAACGTCAGATTGTCCAAATGCGGCCCGCGCAGCGTCGAGCCGTTACGCGGTTCGTAGAACCGCGTAACTAGTTAGTACATCTTTGCGCCGGCGGGGATGGAGGCGTCGAGCTGGATCAGGTTGAGACGCTCCTCACCATCCTCCTCGTGGATAGCGCTGATGAGCATGCCGCAGCTGGGAATGCCCATCATCTTGCGCGGCGGCAGATTGGTGATGGCGAGCAAGGTCTTGCCGACCAGGTCCTCGGGCTCATAATAACCGTGAATGCCGGAGAGGATGGTACGGTCGGTGCCGGTGCCGTCGTCGAGCGTAAAGTTCAGCAGCTTCTTGGACTTCTTGACGGCCTCGCATGCCTTGACCTTCACGGCGCGGAAGTCGCTCTTGGAGAAGGTATCAAAGTCGACGAACTCCTCAAACAGCGGCTCGACGGCAATCTTGGAATAATCAACCGTGGGCTTGAGCGGCTTGACGAAGGGGCTCGCGGTGTTGCCGGCCTCGGCAGCTTTGGCAGCAGCGGCACCGGACTGGAAACCCTTCTCGGGCTTCATGTGCGGGAACAGCAGCACGTCGCGGATGGAAGCCTGGTTGGTGAGCAGCATGACCACGCGGTCGATACCGATGCCGATGCCACCCGCGGGAGGCATACCGTACTCGAGGGCGCGCACGTAATCCTCGTCGTACTCCATGGCCTCATCGTCGCCACCGGCCTTCTCGGCCATCTGGGCAGCGAAGCGCTCGGCCTGGTCGACCGGGTCGTTGAGCTCGGAGAACGCGTTGGCGTACTCGTGACCGGCGATGACCAGCTCAAAGCGATGGGTCAGGCGCGGATCATCCTCAAAGCGCTTGGCAAGCGGGCTAACCTCGATGGGGTAATCGCACACGAAGGTGGGGTTGACGATGGTGTCCTCGCCCAGCTCGTCATAGATCTCGGCGATGATCTTGCCGGCGGTCCACTCGGGCTTAATCTCCAGGCCCTTCTCGCGTGCAGCGGCAGCAAGCTCCTCAACCGGCGTGTCGATGGTGACCTGCTTACCAATCACGTCAGAGACGATATCGGTCATGGAACGGCTTGCCCACTCACCAGAAAGGTCGATGGTCTGGCCCTGGTACTCAATAACCTCGGGGTTGCCGATAGCCTTGTTAGCGGCCTTAATGACACCCTGGGCGAGCGCCTTCATGCCCTCGAGATCGGAGAAGGCGCGGTAGGCCTCCATCGTGGTGAACTCGGGGTTATGGGTAAGGTCCATACCCTCGTTGCGGAAGATGCGGCCGATCTCGAAAACGCGCTCAAAGCCGCCGACGATGCAGCGCTTGAGGTGCAGCTCGGTGGCGATACGCAGGTAGCACTCCTGATCGAGCGCGTTGAAGTGCGTGATGAACGGCTTGGCAGTAGCTCCGCCCTGGATGGTCTGCAGGATAGGAGTCTCGACCTCCATGTAGCCATCGGACTCCATAAAGCGGCGGAACGTGGAGAGGATCTGCGAGCGCTTGCGGAAGGTCTCGCGAACGTCGTCGTTGGCGATCAGGTCGACATAACGCTGACGATAGCGGGTCTCCTTGTCGGAGAGACCGTGGAACTTCTCGGGCAGCGGGCGAACGGCCTTGGACAGCAGCGTCGCGCTCTTGGGGGCAACGGAAAGCTGACCACGCTTGGTACGCACGACCACGCCGGTCACGCCCAGGATATCGCCCAGGTCGAGGGCCTTGAGCGTATTCCAGGCGGCCTCGTCCATATCGTTGATGCGGCAGAACAGCTGGATCTCGCCGGTCGCGTCGCGCACGACGATGAACATGATCTTGCCCTGACCGCGCTTGGCGACCACACGGCCGCCGATCTTCACGACGTCCTCGGTGTCCTCGCCATCGGTGAGCTCGGCGTACTTAGTCTCGATGTCGACGACGTAGTCCTCAATCTCGGAGTGCTCGGGATAGGGGTTCTGGCCCGCCTCGAACAGGGCGGCGCGCTTGGCCAGGCGGGTGGCGCGCTCGTCGTTGAGCGTCGATGCCTGATCGGCGGCGTTCTGGTTCTCTGCCATAAGTTAGCTCCTCAAATTAAATCGCTCCCCAGGATTCGGTCCCAGGGAGCGAAAACATACCTTTACGCGGGACCGTGGTCTAGCGTGCGATCTTTGCGATGGTGTAGACGCGGGTCTTGCCCGAAGGCGTAACAACCTCGACGGAGTCGCCCTCGCCGTGACCGATGATGGCATGGCCGACCGGAGACTCGTTGGAGATCTTGTGCTCGAGCGAGTTGGTCTCGGTGGTACCGACGAGCGTGACTTCCATGACCTCACCGTTGGGATCGATCAGAGAAACGGTGGAACCGATGGAGACGGTCAGATCGCCCGTGGTGGCAGCAACCTGAGCGTTGGCGAGGATGGCCTGAATCTCGGCAATGCGAGCAGCATTCTGGGCCTGCTTGTCCTTGGCGGCGTCGTACTCGGAGTTCTCCGAAAGGTCGCCGAACGCGCGGGCTTCCTTGATGTCCTCGACGATCTCCTTGGCGTAATCGCCCTCACGCCAAGCGAGCTCCTCGACGAGCTTCTGGCGGCCCTCAGCGGTCAGTACGATCTGGCTTGCGTCCATACGGATATCTCCCCAACTATGATGTAACGATCAACTGTCAACAAAACGAAAAAGACCGGCTAGCCTGCGGGCAAGCCGGTCAGGTGCTCACCCCAAAGGGATGGGACTACTCTGCGTCCGCGTCGCTGTCCTCTGCCTTCTTTTGCTTGGCAGCAGCGAGCTTGGCCTCGAGCTCTGCGATCTCCTTGTCCTCCTTGGACTCCTCGACCACAACGTCCTCGGCCTGCTTGGTTTCGCCCTTATCGTCGCCCTCCATACCCTCGCGGATATTCTTGACGGTAGAGCCGAGGGACTTGCCGAGCTTCGGCAGGTTCTTAGGCCCGAAGATAATCAGGACAACAACGAGAATAATGATGAGCTCAGGAGCCCTCAGTCCAAACATGTAGACCTCCACAATACAGCGAGACAAGCTCGAATGAGTATACCGCGGGTGCCGCGGTATCACAACAATAGCTAAAAAAAGGGACCGCAAGAAGCGGTCCCTCCTCATGCTCTGGTCGGGTTGACTGGATTTGAACCAGCGACCCCTGCGTCCCGAACGCAGTGCTCTACCAAACTGAGCCACAACCCGTTAGTTCGACTATAGTAACAAAGATTTTCGCCGCGTGCTAGAGAAATTTTTATTTCTTTGGCGCTTCAATGCGAACCGTGTTGGGAATGAGCTCCGTCGCGCAGGACCACCAGCCGTTTTGCAGGGCAGCGTCGGCAAGCCTTTCGGCCGTGACGGCGGTGTCGCAAATGGCAAACGAGCAGGCGCCCGATCCGCACACATCTACAGCAACGGCGCCGTCCCGTTTACGCAGCCAATCGAGCACCGTTTGAATCTGCGGCTCCATCTGTGCGGAAATGACACCCAGGTTGTTATGGATGAGCGCATATGCCGTCTCGGCATCGCCAGCACGCAAGGCAGAAGCTATCGCGCCGGGCTTGTCTGCAGGCACTGGGGCCTCGTCAAAACGTCGATAGGCTTCAATTGTTGAAACGCTTGCCTCGCGCGGCTTGACCAGCACGACGGGTGTCGCAGGTAGTACGGGGTACTCGGTGGCCAGCACGTCTCCCCCACCCACGTAAAACGCAGGGCTGGCATGCAAAAAGAAGGGAACGTCAGCGCCAATGCCCCGTGCAATGTCGTCGAGCGCGGGGTCGGTGCGATCAATTCCCCAGAGCTCCGCCAAGGCAACAATGACCGCGGCCGCATCCGTCGAGGGGCCGCCCAAGCCGGCGCACAATGGAATGCGCTTCTCAATCGTCACGCAGATGTTTGCCTCGCGACCATAATGCTCGGCCATAGCAGCGGCTGCACGATACGCCGTATTCTTTTGCATGGGAAAGTCGGATGCCGGAATCGTCTGGACGGTCAGCGCCTGCGCCGGCGTGACCGTCACGGTATCGGAAAGGTCGACGGCTGCCATCAGGGAATCGACCCTGTGGTAGCCGCGGGCGTCACGCTCGGTATGAACCCCCAGATAGAGGTTGATCTTTGCCGGCGCGGAAAGGGTCAGGGACCAATCGGTCACCGCTAGTGCTCCTCGAGCTGATTGCCGAGCGGAGTAAAGATGTGCTCACCGCTCTCGGGGTCGAACAGCTCGACCTGACCGGTAAGGACGTCGATGTACTGGTAGGACTGACGCGACTTGCGGCCGCGGCGTTCGTCAACCTCGACGATAAAGACTGCCGGATGGACGCTCTTGATGGTGCCCATGCGCTCGACGACGCGGGTGCGGCCCATGTTGGCCTTCACCTTAACGCGATCGCCCACCATATCGGTCAGCTTCTCGTGGATGTCGTCGACGTGATTGACTTCCATCTCTTCCATGAACAGGGCCTCCAGAAGGTGCAATTCAAAAAGGGGATAATACCCCTAAGATAGACAAAACTCTAATACTATAGCACCCTGTTGCCGCCATACGCAAGTAGCTAAATAAACCCCGTCCCAAATACGTACCAGACGACAACCTCGCATGACCAGTTGTTACGCGGTTTGGTAAAACCGCGTAACCTAAAGGTTGTCCGTGTCCAAGACGATGGTGAATGGGCCGTCGTTGACCAAGTCGACTTTCATATCGGCGCCAAAGATGCCGTGCGCCACGTGTTCGACATCTTGGCGAACGAGCGTCAGGAAGTACTCGTAGAGCTCGTTGGCGACATCGGGGGCGCCGGCATCCGTAAACGATGGGCGGCGGCCGTGACGGCAATCGGCGAACAGCGTGAACTGCGACACTACGAGAACCTCGCCGTCGACATCGGCAAGTGCCAGGTTGGTCTTGCCGTTCTCGTCCTCGTTAATGCGCAAGCCCCGGAGCTTGCCCCACAGTTTATCGGCCTCGGCGCGCGTGTCGCCGTGGCCCACGCCCAGCAGCACCAGATAGCCGCGCCCAATTTTACCCACGCACTCGCCGTCGACCGTCACGCCGGCGTTGAGTACGCGCTGCACCACCGCACGCACGGCTTACTCCTCGCCCGTCAGTTTGGCGGACAGATGCTCGAGCGCATGGAATCGATGGCTGATGGCGTTCTTCTCGTCCGCCGTCAACTCGGCCATGGTCTTGCCCGGCGTGTCGACCGGCAGGAACAGTGGGTCGTAGCCAAAGCCATGATCGCCGCGGCCCTCGTGTGCGATAGCGCCCTCGCAGGCGCCCTCGCCATAAGTGACCAGGCCGTCCGTGTCGATAAGCGCGACGACGCTCATAAAACGCGCGGTGCGGTCCTCGTCGGCCACGCCCTCCAGATTCACGAGGAGCTTGGCGTTGTTGGCGGCATCGTCGCCGTGCACGCCCGCATAGCGTGCGCTGTACACGCCCGGCTCACCGTCCAGGGCATCAACGACCAGGCCCGAATCGTCGGCGATGGCCATAAGCCCCGTCTCCTCTACCGCGGCCTGCGCCTTGATGATGGCGTTCTCCAAAAACGTCGTGCCGTTTTCCTCGGGGTCCTCAAAATCACCCAGCTGACCCAACGCCACAAAGCGAACCTCGGGCATGACCTTGCCCAAAATGGCCTCGATCTCGGTGAGCTTATGGGCATTGCCCGTTGCCACGACGATGGTCGCCGCCGGGTCGAGGGTGTCGATATCGATCTTCTCTAGTGCCATGACTGGCTTCCTTGTCTCTATAGCAATGCCGCCCAAGGGAAACTGGCCTCGAGCCCTCTCCCCTCCCTGGCGACAGAAACCTTATACTTCGACGTTTTCCCAGATAAAACCTACCAAAATTAACATCCCTTTTTGGCAGGTTAGGCGAGGGCTTGGCGCTGAAGCTCGATGAGCTCGGCAACGCCCTTGTCGCCCAGGTCGAGTAGGGCGTTGAGACGCTTACGGTCGAAGGGCGCCTGCTCGCCGGTACCCTGAAGTTCGATCATCTCGCCGGTGTCGGTGGCGACGAGGTTCATGTCGACTTCGGCGTGGCTGTCCTCGGAATAATCGAGGTCAAGCAGCGTATTGCCGTCGACAACGCCCATAGAGATGGCAGCCACCTGGCCGGTAAGCGGGATGCGCTCGATCTTGCCTGCCTCGACCCACATGGCGAGGGCGTCGTGCAGCGCCACCCAGGCGCCGGTAATGCTCGCCGTACGCGTACCGCCATCGGCCTGGATCACGTCGCAGTCGACGGTGACGGTGTACTCGCCGAGCGCCTTCATGTTGACGACGGTACGCAGGCTGCGACCAATGAGGCGCTCGATCTCCATGGAGCGGCCTTTGCGGTTGGCGTGCTCGCGCTTGCAGCGCTTGCCGGTCGATGCCGGCAGCATGGCGTACTCCGCCGTTACCCAACCGGCCTTGGCGCCCTTGCGCCAGCCCGGCACGCCCTCCTCGATGGTGGCAGCGCACAGCACGCGCGTATCGCCAAACTCGGCCAGGCACGAACCGTGGGCGTGCTTCATAACGCCGCGAGTAAGCTTGATGGGGCGCAGCTCATCGACGGCGCGGCCGTTGGCGCGGTTAACCTGCATGTACTCCATAGGAATATCCTTTCGGCAAAAGATGTGGCGAAGGCTTTGGCGGCTGCCTTACATCTATTTCAGCTCATCGATATCGATATGTTCGATGCTCTTGAGCGGCTGACCAAAGATAAAGCTGCCCGCCACCGCAAACTCGGCAATGTTATCGGCCGTCGTGGCAAAACGATGCTGCGGCTCGGCGGCGTCGCCCGCCAGCTGCTCGCGGCGCGTGAGGATATCGGTCAGCTCGCGCGTGGTCTCCTCGGCGGAACTTACGACGCGCACCCCAGGCCCCAGCGCATGCCGGATAGGTCCCACCAACAGCGGAAAATGCGTACAGCCGAGCACCACGGTATCGATACCGTGGTCGCGCAGCGGCTCAACCGTGGCACCCACCAGCGCACGCACGGCAGGCGTATCGAAGATGTCCTCGTTCTCGAGCCACTGTTCCTGCAGATGTGCACCCGAGGCGAGCTCGTGTTCGACAACCTCGACAAAGCTCGAGGCAGGACAACCGTATACATCGACGCCGGCATCTAGATCCTGAATGGCGCGCGTGTAGGCGCCCGAGCGAATGGTGAGGTTGGTGGCGAGCACGCCCACGCGACGCGAACGGGTGCTGTTGATTGCCGCACGGGCACCCGGCGCGATCACGCCGATCACGGGAACGTCGAGCACCTGCTGGGCCAGACGCAAGGCCGCAGCTGTCGCCGTGTTGCAGGCGATGACCATAATCTTGACGTCGTGCTTCGACAGCCAACGGCCCGCCTGCAACGCAAACGAGCGCACCTCATCCTCGGTGCGCGTGCCGTAGGGGCAGCGTTTGGTGTCGCCGAAGTAGTAGACGGACTCGTGCGGCAGCACCGTCGCGATGGCGCGCGCAACCGTCAGACCGCCCAAACCAGAATCGAACACGCCAATCGGGCGCGTGTCGCCTGTCGGATTCTCGATATCGGACATTACCTCACCAGTCTCTCTCGAAAAGACATGTCCAAGTGCGGCGACGCCGCGCTACGAACGCGCCGCGACCAGCAGCTCTGCCGTCGCCGCCCAACCGTCGACAATTTTGCCGCGCGTAACGAAAGCGTTCTCGCAAGCAGCCAGGAACTCGGGCGCGCCGGCGCTCGTCAGGCCATTCTCGACCAGGCAGAACGTGCCCACGTGATCGGCCATGTAGAAGTCGGACTCGGAATCGCCGAGCGCGAGCGTCTCCTCGCGCTCAATCCCCAGGTGCTCGCAGAAGCGCGCGATGGCAACGCCCTTGTTGAGGCCGGCGGGATTGATGTTAAACGCGCGACCGTCCTCGACGCGATCGAGCTCGAGCGTCGTCGGCTTGGACAGATGCGTCAGGTGACCGTTACAGGCCCACACCAGGCCGCAGCCGGCCTCGTCCAGGATGGCCTGGACCTCATTGTCGGGCACATCGCCGCGCATGCCGACGGTGACCTCGCGGTACTTGTAGCCGGTCGACATGTCGTTGTGATACTCGATCTTGTGCGGCCAGCGGGCAAGAATCTTCTCGCACACGCCGGTCTGCTCGATCACCTGGTGCGGAGTAAGGCCGCAGGCGGGGTCGTAAGGCATGTCGCCAGTCAGATACTCCCAATCGTTGGCTTTGAGGTCGTACATGACCAGGCCGCCCATCTCACCGATGTAGGAGTTGAGGCCGAGCACGCGCGCATCCTCGTGGATCATGGTACGGTTGCGGCCCGAGGTGGGAACCACCTGAATACCAGCGCGGGCAAGTGCCACGACGGCCTCGACGAGTTTGGTCGAGGGGTTACCGTCGTTGTCGCGCAGCACGCACGAGCCGGGCGCGAGCATCGTGGCATCCAGGTCGGTAAAGACGTACTTGACCTTGGCCAAGCGCTCGCGCATCTCGCCCGAAAGCTCGGCAACGGTCGGCAGGGTGTTGTGGGACATGGTTACTCCGTTTACGTAGAAGGGTTTGGACTTGGACGGCATGTTTTGATTGAGGGAACACGCTTATGGCGACAGCGCACTCAGGGCGCCGCCGCCATCATGGTTCATTAGTCAAACTGGGTAACATCGATCAGGCGATTGGCCAGCGAAAGGTCGCTCTCGATGGGCACGAACTCGTCGCCCACGTGCATGAGCTCCTCGTCACCCTTTGCCAGCAGCAAGACAATGGTGGGAGCATCGGGGTTGACGTACTCCTCGCGCGCCGCCTTGAACGCCGCATGCACAGCGGCTTCGCGGTCGAGGATGATCTTGTTCGGCGTATCGTCGGGAACATGCTCGGCAAGCTCGCGACAGACCTTCATCGGGTCCTCGTGAGCCGGGTCCTCGTTGGCAAAGATCATCAGGTCGGAATATGGTGCGGCCTCGCGCGGAAGCTGCTCGCGGCGCTCCTGCGCCTTGCCGCCGGCAGCGCCAAACACTGCAATGACTGGACTAGCGGGAAACGCGCGCTTGACCGACGAGAAAAGCGAACGGAACGAAAGCTGGTTGTGCGCATAGTCAACGACGCAGATCACGCGGCCGTCCTTCGACTCCACGACCTCCATACGGCCCGGCACACGCAGTTTGGAGAGGCCCTTCTTGATAGCCTCGATACCGATGCCGATCTCGCGCGCAGCGGCGATAGCGACCAGCGCGTTTTCCACGTTAAAGTCGCCCGCGATGCCCAGCAGGACCTTCTCCCCCGCCTCGGACTCGTCGGCACACAGGCCATGCAGGTTAAACTCGATGTTAAAGCCGACCATGCGCACATCGCTCGCCCACAGGCTTGCCTCGGGATGCTCGACGCCAACGGTCACCAAGCGCTCGGCCGTCGACGCTGCCTCCAACACACGGTCAACCTCTTCGGTGCCCAGATTCACCACGGCGGTCTTTGCCTGGTCAAAGATCCTGAGTTTGCTCTCAAAATAATCCTCAAACGTGGGGTGTTCGATCGGTGAGATGTGGTCACGGCCGATGTTGAGGAAGCACGCCACGTCAAACGGCAGATTCTCGACGCGTTGGTACTTGAGCGCCTGGCTCGAGACCTCCATGACCATGGATTGGCGACCTGACGTGCGGCAGTTGGCGATATGGCGCCAGACCTCGGGGGCCTCGGGCGTAGTATTGGTGCTCTCGTAGCACTCGATGCCATCGTCGGTACTCACCGAGCCGATCATGCCGCAGGACTCGCCCGCCGCTTTGATGATGGACTGGAGCATAAAAGCGGTCGTGGTCTTTCCCTTGGTACCGGTGATACCCACGATCTTGACGTCGTGGTCGGGACGGTCGTAGACCTCCGGCGGCAACAGGGCCATGGCCGTGCGAACGCCATCAACAACCAGCATCGCAGCACCGCTCTCCTGCGCCAGCGGCTCCAGAGACTCGACCAGCGACTCCTCGCACACAAATGCGACGGCGCCCGCATCGAGCGCCATGCTCAAAAACGCGGGCTTAAAGGCAGTGCCTTTGCAAAAGAACACGTCACCCGCCGAGACCGTACGCGAATCAAACGAGCAGCCGGTCACGGCACGCTCGTCAACCTGCTCTGACGCGCGCAGCTCGCCGCACACATCGAGAAGCTTGGCAAGCGTATCGACCGTGGTCACGGTC
This sequence comes from Collinsella sp. AM31-2AC, assembly GCF_003469285.1. Classification (NCBI taxonomy): domain Bacteria; kingdom Bacillati; phylum Actinomycetota; class Coriobacteriia; order Coriobacteriales; family Coriobacteriaceae; genus Collinsella; species Collinsella sp. AM31-2AC. The sequence continues at coordinate 3,054 of NZ_QSJB01000016.1, read as the reverse complement.
GCGGAATCCGAATGGTGCATCTTTCACCTTTCTCAGCCATTTGGCAGGGACGGTTTTTATAGTAACTGAAACGCACCACGCAAAAACGGCTCCCGGAGGAGCCGTTACGCGCAGGCGTTCGTAAGCCGAGGCTAGGCAGCCTGAACAGCGGGCTGGTCCTCGTCGATAAAGAAGCGCTTGTACCACACCAGGAACACGAGCGGCGTATAGATCTTGCGCTGGAAATCGCCCTTGCCCGCAAAGTGCAGATCGAGCAGGTGCATGAGCTCGTCGGTATCGAAGAACTCGCTTGCCCACGGCGCGGTGAAGTACTCCTTGACATAGTCGTACCACTTTTGCTCGCGCAGCCAGTAGACAATCGGCACCGGGAAGCCCACCTTGGGACGGGTGGCCCACTCATCGGGCAGCGACTTGTTGGCAGCGTGGCGGAGTACCTGTTTGTTGCCGTTCTCGTTGATGCGGTAGCGATCGGGAATGTGCTCGGCGAACTCCATGACTTTGCGGTCCAGGAAGGGCACGCGCAGCTCCAGCGAGTGCGCCATGCACATCTTGTCGGCCTTGAGCAGAATGTCGCCCGGGAGCCACATGTTCATATCCAGGTACTGCTTCTTGACCAACTCGGGCTGACCCTTCACGCGCGCATAGATGGGGGCGGCAAGCTCGAAGGCGCCATCGCCGGTGTTGTACTCGGGCTTGAGCACGCCGTCGACCTCGCGCTCCGGCCATACCAGAGCCTGTCCCAGGAACGACTTCTCGGGGATCTCGGCACCCTTGACCAGGAAGTTATGTCCCTTGAAGTACGGCATATGCAACGCCAGGTTACCGAGCGCGCGACGGATGGGCAGCGGCACCATCTTTTTGTACTTGCGCACCGGAACCGTGTCCTCGTAGTAGGCGTAGCCGCCAAAGAGCTCGTCGGCGCCTTCGCCCGAAAGCACGACGGTGACGTCCTTGCGCGCCATCTCGGCCAAGAACCACAACGGCACAGACGACAGGTTGGACTGTGGCTCGTCCATGTGATACTGAATGTCCTCGAGTGCGCCAAAGAACTCGTCGGCGGTGATCATCTTGCGAACATTCTCGACGCCAAGCTTGTCGGAAAGTTCCTTGGCGTAGTTAGTCTCGTTGAAATTCTTGTAATCGAAGCCCACCGAGAAGGTCTTGTCGGGCATGAGGCAAGCGGCGATGTAGCTGGAGTCGACGCCGCCGGAGAGGAACGACGCGACCTTGACGTCGGCGATGCGATGGGCCTCGACGCTCTCGTGCACGACCTCGTCCAGCTCGTCGACGTACTCCTCGAACGGCTTCTCGACGGCAGAGTAATCGCAATCCCAGTAGCGCTCGATGTTCATCTTGCCGGTCGGGATATCGACGGTAAAGTAGTGCGCCGGCGGCAGCTTGTAGACACCCTCGAAGAAGGTCTCCTCGGTTGCCGAATACTGCAGCGTCATGTACGGACGCAGGGCCTTTTTGTTGACCGCCTTGTGGAAGTGCGGGTAGTCCAGGAAGCTCTTGATCTCGGAACCGAAGAGCACGCCCGGAGCGCCGTCGCCCGCATCGGCCATGGGATAGTAGTAGAGCGGCTTGATGCCAAAGATATCGCGGGCGCCAAAAAGCTTATTCTTCTTCTTGTCCCAGATGACGAAGGCGTACATACCGCGCAAGCGATCGAGTACTGCCTCGCCCCACTCCTCATAGCCGTGCAGGAGGCTCTCGGTGTCGGCGCCGCAGTGGAACTTGTAGCCCTTGGCCTCGAGCTCGGAACGGAGCTCTTGGAAGTTGTAGATCTCGCCGTTGAAGACAATGACGACGCTACCGTCCTCATTGGCCATGGGCTGAGCGCCGGCCTCGGTCAGGTCGAGGATCGACAAGCGGCGGAAGCCGAGGGCAACGCGGCCGTCGATAAACTGGCCGCCCATGTCGGGACCACGATGGACGATGCGGTCCATCATCTTGGTGAGCACCTCGGATTGGTTATCCGTCCCACCGACAAAACCGACAAAACCGCACATATACTATCCCCTCTGCTGTTGCTGGGTATCAAATCGAATCAGTAGCTTTTGAGTATACCCGAGGGCGTAAAGAGGGGCGGAATGTTCAGGCAATCTCAACTGAATCAGCTCCGCGCCGACACGCGCCGGTTACCTTTAATGGATATGAGATGAATGAGGCGATTGTTTTGCTATACTCTCTCCGCACGGGCGATTGGCGCAACGGTTAGCGCAGGTGCTTTACACGCACAAGGCTGGGGGTTCGAATCCCTCATCGCCCACCATTGAATTGGAAACGGTCCTCGCAAGGGGACCGTTTTTGTTTGGGCCCAGCGCATGGGATTCGAACCCGACAGGGTGCGAAGCTGAGGAAACGCGAAGCGTTTTCCAGCGCAGCACGCGAGGGCCGCAGGCCCGAAGCGAAAGCGGGCGGCGTCAGCCGCACGCGACATCCCTCATCGCCCACCACTGATTTGATAGGCTCCCAGCTATGGGGGCCTTTCTTTTTTGGGCCCATCGCGGGGGGATTCGAACCCGCAAGGGTGCGGAGCTGAGGAAACGCGAAGCGTTTTCCAGCGCAGCACGCGAGAAGCGGAGCGACGAAGCGAG
>NZ_QSJB01000016.1:0-444 GCF_003469285.1 Collinsella sp. AM31-2AC | reverse complement strand
GCATGGGATTCGAACCCGACAGGGTGCGAAGCTGAGGAAACGCGAAGCGTTTTCCAGCGCAGCACGCGAGGGCCGCAGGCCCGAAGCGAAAGCGGGCGGCGTCAGCCGCACGCGACATCCCTCATCGCCCACCACTGATTTGATAGGCTCCCAGCTATGGGGGCCTTTCTTTTTTGGGCCCATCGCGGGGGGATTCGAACCCGCAAGGGTGCGGAGCTGAGGAAACGCGAAGCGTTTTCCAGCGCAGCACGCGAGAAGCGGAGCGACGAAGCGAGAGCGGGCGGCGTCAGCCGCACGCGACATCCCTCATCGCCCACCACTGATTTGATAGGCTCCCAGCAATGGGAGCCTTTCTTTTTTGGGCCCATTTCATGGGATTCGAACCCGCCAGCAGGTAGCGTGCAGAGATGTGGTGTAAGAGGCGGGGCATGCCCCGCCTCCGCC
>NZ_QSJB01000015.1:0-60054 GCF_003469285.1 Collinsella sp. AM31-2AC | reverse complement strand
GGGCGGAGGCGGGGCATGCCCCGCCTCTTACACCACATCTCTGCACGCTACCTAGATAATAAACGAATGAGGAATATCTTGGCGCCAAGCAGGCTGTGCGGAACTCAAAAAGGGCTCGTGGGGCGGAAAAACGCTGCTACTAAATTTGTAGCAGTACTCATATTTGCCGTTTTTTGCACACGGCACCCTTCTTAGGGTGCCCCGGAGCTCACCGTAGGGGAGCTTCGGGCTTCATGGGGGCACGAAAGGTCTGCTCCGACCTGCAAAATCTGTGCTCACGGTGCGAATGACGTCCCTAACCTTAAACTTTAGCTTGAACTTAGCTATAATGCGCTACGTTCCTGCCAGGCTGTGGTTGCGGATGGACGAAATGTACATCCTAGTCCAAGACAGACGCGGTCAAAGGGATCCACGTAAGCGACCGCGTGCGCGCGGCGCGATCATGGCGCGTCCTAGATGTAAGCCGCACCGTCCGTTCTACTTTCTTTGGGGCAATACCGCCTCGCGGGCGAGCGGGCCAGTCGTGAAGGTGGCTACGGCTTCCCGAGCAAACACCCCGGTGCGCAAGTGTGGGGTCAAATACCAGGTCAGCTGGTGGGAACAACCCGTTATTCCGCGCAACGCACGGATTGTATACGACACAGAAGGCAGGGTAGTGGACATGGTGAGGGGCAGCTTGATGCACGCGGCTCGGTTAGGTGCTGGGACCGCGGCGGTCATTGCCGTATTGGGCTTGAGCGGATGCGCGTTCAATCCACTGTCCACGTTCACGACACCCACGATTGACCAGATCGAGCGCGAGACCGTCACGCCGGCGGTGTCGGACGATGCCCTGGTCACGCCGGGAACCCTGACGGTCGCCCTCGATACGTCTGATGCCCCGCAGGCCATGCAGGACGCCGACGGAAACCTCACGGGCTATGCGGTCGATGCCGCTCGTGCCCTTGCAAGCCGTATGGGCCTTAAGGTTGCCTTCGTCGATGCGTCTTCTGCCGATTCCGCGCTTGGCGACAAAAAGGCCGACATCTTCATTGGCGACATCAATTCCACGGATGGTGACATCAGCGCGCTTGGTACTTGCCTGTACGACGCTGCGGCAGTGTTCGGAAAGACGAGCGACGGCGAGTCTCTGAGCGTTTCCACCGAAACGCTTAACACCGCTACCCTGGGCGTTCAGACCTCCTCGGCCTCGCAGGAAGCGCTCGCCAAGCAGAGCATCACGGCCAACCAAAAGACCTTCTCCAACATCAACGAGTGCTTTGAGGCACTCGAGTCCGGCGAGGTCGACTACGTGATCTGCGACTCCACGGCCGGCGGCTACCTTGCGCGCCTGATGAGCCAGGTCTCTTACGTCGGCACGCTCGAGACGCCCTCGACGCTCGGCGTCGCGGGCCTCTCGGCCAACGACGAGCTATGCCGTGCCGTGAGCGATGCCCTCGACGGTATCACGGTCGATGGCACGCTCGAGGCGGTCCACTCCGTTTGGTACGGCACGATGCCCTATGACCTCACCACCAAGACGGTCTCGGGCGCCGACGTGCAGTCGACCGACACCGGATCCAGCGAGTCCGCATCCTCCGATTCGAGCAGCGAGGGTGCATCCTCCGAGGATAAATCGTCCAGCCAGGAGGGCACTATCACCGACGACGACATTAACAAACTCAATAGCTAGTTATTGCTAGGGGTGGCCTCTCCTATGCGCTAGGAGAGGCGCCTCTTCACGGTTTCAACACGCATTGCCGGGCTCTCCCAACAGGGGAGCCCGGCTTTTTCGTTCCCATAAAACCAGCAGTTCAAAGACATTTTTTAGGTGCAAAACCAAGGTCGCTGTCGCCTTCCTATAGCGCACTTTGCCACAGAAAAGTGCGAGACTTCGGTATGCGGTATCAAGCAATCGTTATTCGGGTCTTTAGGAATCCGCGTGATTAAATGCACGGCAATGGGTACATAGCCAGTACAGTAAGTCCCCGAGGCAGATTGGAGCCACGTATGGATATCAAGGTTTCTGGACGCAAGACGACGGTAACCGATGCTCTGCGTGCGCATGTGGACGAGAAGATCGGCGAGGCGCTCAAGGTTTTCGATATCGAGCCCATGACAGTCGACGTCGTGCTTCGCTATGAGAAGAACCCCTCGAACCCCAACCCGGCAATCGTCGAGGTTACGGTTCGTGCCCGCGGTTCGGTGATTCGCGTTGCCGAGCACGGTGCAGATATGTACGCCGCCATCGACCTCTCCGCCGATAAGGTCACCCGCCAGCTGCGCAAGTTCAAGACCAAGGTCGTGGACAACCGCCAGGGCGGTGCCAGCGCAGCGGATGTCGCGCCGGTCGAGCGCGTCGAGGATCTGGCCGACCTGCTGCTGCCCGAGGAGGAGGACGACCTGCTCGTCCGCGAGAAGGTCATCGATGTCACCCCGATGACTGAGGAGCAGGCGCTGGTGCAGACCGATTTGCTCGGTCACGACTTCTACGTGTTCGAGAACGCGACGACTGGCCTCATCAATGTGGTGTATCACCGTAAGAATGGTGGATATGGCATCATCAAGCCCCGCATCGAAACACTTGACGAGTAAAATACGTTAACTTGCATGAGTTAACGGTTGGCGGCCATCCCATGCGGGTGGCCGCCTTTTTACGTAAGGAGTCGCTTTGATGGACAAGGCCGCATCCGCCGGTCATTCGGACCGTTGCCGCATCGTCGTCGATACCTGCTGCGACTTTAGCCCCGAGGTCGCCGCGAACCTCGATGTCGATATCTTGGGTTTTCCCTTCATTATCGATGGCGAGGAGCGCACGGATGACATCTGGTCGAGCATCACACCCAAGGAGTTCTACGACCGCATGCGCGCCGGTGCCCGCGTGTCCACCTCGGCTGTGTCGCTCGGCCGCTATATCGAGTTCTTTACCGAGTGCGCCAAAGAGGGTGCGCCCACGGTCTACCTGTGCTTTACCTCGGCGCTGTCGTCGAGCTACAACTCCGCGTGCCAGGCGGCGGACGCCGTGCGCGCCGAGTATCCCAACTTTGAGCTGTACGTGGTCGACAACGCTCTGCCCTGTGCGACCGGCGAGCTCTTGGCGCTTGAGGCCGTGCGCCAGCGTTCGGCGGGACTGACCGCCAAGCAGCTGGTCGACTGGGCAAACGAGGCCAAGACCTATGTCCACGGTTACTTTACGCTCGAGAGCTTTGACGCGCTGGCTGCCGGCGGCCGCATTCCGCCCGCGGCGGCACAGCTCACGGCAAAGCTCGACGTCAAACCCGAGCTGTCCTACGACCTGGCCGGCTCGCTGTCGCTGATCGGCGTCAACCGCGGTCGCAAGAAGGCGCTCAAGTCCATTCTCAAGTCGTTCCGCGAGAACTATGTGCCCGATCGCACCATGCCCATCGCCATTATGACGGCCGATGCCGAAAAGGACGGCGACTGGCTCGAAGCCGCCATCCGCAAGGAGGAGGGCTGCGCCGACGTCACGATCATTCGCAGCTCCGTCGGTCCTACCATCGGCTCGCACGTGGGCCCCGGCATGGTGGCCTGCGCGTTTTGGGGTAAGAACCGCGCCGACAAGGCGTCGCTTTCCGACCGCATCGCCCGCCGCGTGCGCGGTCAGTAGGCAAGTAACGCGGCCGTAATCGATCCCAACTCACAGCCCAAACGCTGGCACCGAGTATTCAACCTGGTAATAACACCCAACCCAAAAGGAAAGGCTTCATGGCAAACAAGCTCTCTGTCGCATTTATCGGCACCGGAATCATGGGTGCCCCCATCGCCGGCCACATTCTGGACGCCGGCTATCCCGTCACGGTCAACAACCGCACTAAGTCCAAGGCGGCGGCGCTTATCGAGCACGGCGCAGTCTGGGCCGATACGCCGGCAGATGCCGTGGCGAACGCCGACGTCGTCTTTACCATGGTGGGTTATCCCTCCGAGGTCGAGGAGCTCTACCTGGCGGGCGACGGCCTGCTGGCCTGCACTAAGCCCGGCGCGGTGCTGATCGACCTCACCACGAGCTCGCCCGAGCTCGCCCGTGACATTGCCGAGGCCGCCCAGGTTTCCGGCCGCATGGCGTTTGACTGTCCCGTCACCGGCGGCGAGTCGGGTGCTATCGCCGGCACGCTTACGGCTATCGTTGGCGCTACCGAGAACGACATCGCTCCGGTCCGCGATATCCTTTCCACCTTTGCGGCAACCATCTGCTGCTTCGATGGTGCCGGCAAGGGCCAGGCTGCCAAGCTCGCCAACCAGGTGTCGCTGGGCGCCTGCATGGTCGGCATGGCAGACGCCATGGCATTTGCCGAGCTGAGCGGCCTTGACCTGGAGAAGACCCGCCAGATGATCCTGGGCGGCACCGGCAAGTCCGGTGCCATGGAGAGCCTGGCCCCCAAGGCGCTCGACGGCGACTACAAGCCCGGCTTTATGGTCGAGCACTTCATTAAGGACCTGCGCCTGGCCCTTGCCTACGCCGACGACCGCGAGCTCGCGCTGCCCGGTGCCGACGTGGCCTTTACGCTCTACGATATGCTTGACGCCATCGGTGGCGCCAAGCTGGGCACCCAGGCCATCACGGTCCTCTACAAGGAGGAGGCCGACGCCATCGCCGCCGGTCTGGACTGGTCGCAGTATCGCCCCGAGGAGCACGGTGCCCACGAGGACGGTTGCGGTTGCGGCGAGCACGGCGACGACCATGAGTGCGGTTGCGGCCACCATCACGGCGAGGACCACGAGTGCTGCGGCGGCCACGGCCATGATGACGGCCACGAGTGCTGCTGCGGCCACCATCACGGGGAGTAGCGCCTATGAGCTGGACGTTCGTGGTGCTTGCGCTGGTGCTCTTTCTCTTTGCGATCTACATCGGCTTTTTGTGCGGCCAGTGGGCCTGCGAAAAGCGCGTCATCACCAAGCGCGACTACTGGATCGCCAACTTTGCAGGAGCGGCGGCAGTCGTCCTGCTGACTTGGGTGTTCTCGCTGTTCCCGCTGGTGCAGTTTGCGCCGATTGGCTGGCTCGGCGGCTTTATCGCCGGCCTTAAGATGAGCTTTGGCGAGTCCGTCGGCCCGTGGCGCAAGCACGACGAGGTTTTTAACGTCAACAAAGCCCATCGCGCCGCCGCCGATGCGGGCGATGCCGAGGAGCGCCGCCGTGCGCGTCGCAAGGGCGCAGCCAACCGGCAGCTCATCTCGGTCACCGATGACAGCAAGGGTGCTGGCAAGCACGCTAAGAAATAGTAAGAAGAGGTAACTATGGCAGAAAATAAAGACGAACAGCTCACCGACGAGGAGCTGGCACAGCTTCAGCTGGCAGAGGAGAACGAGAACGCCGTCGACCGCCTGGTCCAAGAGCTCGGCTGTCCCACGCGCCGCATCCGCCAGTTTGCCGCCCGCGTGCTGCACCTGCTTGCCGAGCGCGATCCGCAGCGCGTCGTGCCCTGCGTGCCCGCGCTGATCGAGGCGCTCGATCGCCCCGAGGCGCAGACCCGCTGGGAGGCCCTCGATGCCTTGGCGGCACTCGCCACCACCTGCCCCGAGCAGATGGAGGACGCCTTTGAGGGTGCCGAGACCGCGCTGTTCGACGAGATCTCCTCCACGCTGCGCTATGCCGCCTTCCGCCTGCTGTGCGTGTGGGGTGCCACGAGTGTCGAGCGTTCGCGCGAGGCTTGGCCCATCCTGGACGAGGCCATCCAGTGCTACCACGGCGACCTTGAGTATCGCGACATGCTCGGTTGCCTGTACGAGTTTTGCCAGGGCGAGATCGACGCCGAGGTCGCAGAGAAGCTTGCGCTGCGCCTTAAGTTCGATGCCGAGAACGGTAAGGGCAGCTATCTCAAGGCCCGTTCGAGCGAGATTTGCGAAATGCTTGTTAAACGTTTTGACCTGGATCTCTCCAAAAAGAAGAAGCGTGCTAGCGTTAAAAAATCTGACGACGCCGAAGACGAGGAGTAACAGATTATGGCGCACGATGTAGTCCTGATTCCCGGTGACGGTATCGGTCCCGAGATTACGCAGGCTATGCGCCGCGTGGTCGAGGCCACCGGTGTCCAGATCAATTGGAACGTCCAGGAGGCCGGCGCCGGCGTCATGGACGAGTTTGGCACGCCGCTGCCCCAACATGTGCTCGATGCGGTTGCCGAGACCAAGGTTGCCATCAAGGGCCCCATCACTACGCCGGTCGGCACGGGCTTCCGCAGTGTCAACGTGGCCCTGCGCAAGCACTTCGACCTGTATGCTTGCGTGCGCCCCTGCCTGTCGCAGCCGGGCGACGGCTCGCGCTTCCGCGACGTCGACCTGGTCATCGTGCGCGAGAACACCGAGGACCTCTACGCCGGCATCGAGTTCGACGAGGGTGCAGCCGAGGTCGAGGAGCTCTCACAGCTCGTCGAGCGCTCGGGTCAGAAGACCTTTGCCGCCGATTCCGCCATCTCGATCAAGCCCATCTCTATCGCCAAGAGCCGCCGTATTGTGGAGTACGCCTTTGAGTATGCCCGCCGCTGCGGCCGCAAAAAGGTGACGGCCGTGCACAAGGCCAATATCATGAAGGCGACCGACGGTCTGTTCCTGCGCGTTGCGCGCGAGGTGGCCGCCAACTATCCCGATATCGAGTTCAACGACAAGATTGTCGACGCCACCTGCATGGGCCTGGTCCAGAACCCCAACGACTTCGATGTCCTGGTGCTGCCCAACCTGTACGGCGACATCGTGAGCGACCTGTGCGCCGGCCTGGTGGGTGGTCTGGGCATGGCCCCCGGCTCCAACATCGGTGCCGACTGCGCCATTTTTGAGGCAACGCACGGTTCGGCACCCGATATCGCTGGCCAGGATATCGCCAACCCCACGGCCGAGATTCTGTCTGCGGCTATGATGCTCGATCATCTGGGCGAGAACGATGCAGCCAATCGTATCCGCGCCGCCGTGTCCGCCACGCTCGACGAGGGTAAGCAGGTTACCGGTGACGTGCGTCGTGCCCAGACCGGCTCCGTTGAGGGCGCTGTGGGCACGCAGGCCTTTGCCGATGCCGTTATCGCGCACCTGGCCTAAGGTATGCACGCTGCAAACGCCTAAATAGTACTTAAGTGTTTGCGTATAACCTAAGAATCAATACGCCCGGCGCCTCGTCGGGCGTATTCTATTGAGGACTATGTTTCCTAACAAGGAGTAACTGATATGGGTCTGATTCAAAAGAAGGACGAGAAGGACGAGATCGACGGCATCCAGATCATCGAGCGCGGCGAAGGCCCCGACGGTGACGAGGACGAGAAGATCGATCTGGTCGCCGGTACGTCTGCCGAGCACATTGCTGCCGGCACGACCGCCGAGGAAGAGGACGCTCGCCTGGAGGCAAAGATCGCCGCGGACGCCGCCGACGAGAACCTCATGTCCGAGGAACAGGGCGAGGACGACGGCTCCGACGCGGACGACCGCGCATCCAACCACAAAAAGACGATGATTGCCGCCTTTGTGGTTGCAGTCGTGATCGCTGCGGTGGTCGGCTTCTTTATTGGCAATGGCGGCTTTGGCGGCAAGGGTGTCGGCTCGGCGACCCTCACCGAGGACCAGCTCGATTCGAACGTGGCAAGCTATAGCTACAACGGCAAGAAGAGCGATATCACCGCGCGCGAGGCCATCGAGAGCCAGTACAGCCTCGATACCGTCAAGGATAGCAACGGCAACTACACCGCCCCCTCTGCCGACGTCATCCTGTCTTACGTGCGCAACAAGATTCTGCTCGATGCTGCTGAGGACGAGGGCATTACCGTCTCCTCTAAGGAGATGAAGAAGTACGCCGAGGATTCTATCGGCACCTCGGACTACGACACCATGGCCAAGCAGTATGGCGTGTCCAAGGACCAGGCCAAGCAGATCGTCCGTCAGTCCGCGACGCTGCAGAAGCTCTACAAGAAGAAGGTGGGCGATGCTTCCGCGAGCATGCCGACCGCTCCGACCGAGCCTTCTGACGGCAACGAGGACACCGCGAGCAAGGATTACGCCGACTACATCATCAACCTTGCCGGCGACGAGTGGGATAGCTCGAAGGGCACCTGGAAGGACGCCGACAGCACCTATGCTAAGGCCTTCGCCGACGATGCCTTTACCGCCGATAGCGCCACCTATAAGCAGGCCATGACCGCCTACTACACTGCCTATCAGCAGTATTCCTCGCAGGCCTCGAGCGCCAGCTCCAAGTGGACCGAGTATGCCAACGGCCTCTATGCCAAGGCCAACATCAGCATCTACGGCCTGTTTGCGTAAGATCTGCCTGAGCTTTCGAGCGCGAAGGCGAAATATCTGATTGAGCCCGCTAGAACGCATCGTTCTGGCGGGCTTTTTGCGTTGAGGGCGTGATTGGCGGCTTAATTATGGCTATTCATCTTTAAGCCCAAAGAGGCTATCGGCTTCATCGTCAGGTATGTATTCCAGAACATCGCCCGGTTGGCAGTCGAGTGCCCGGCATATCGCGTCAAGAGTTGAAAAGCGCACGGCAGAAACCTTGCCCGTCTTGATACGCGACATATTGACCTGGGAGATACCCACGCGTTCAGCAAGCTCTTTGGATGAAATCTTGCGTTCGGCAAGCATGCGGTCGAGCCGCAGAATAATCATGGATTCCCCCTAGAGCAACTCGTCATCTTGTTTTTGCAGGATACACCCGTACTGGAAGATGCTAGCAATCAGGCTAATAATTAGGCCTGCAAAGAGCATAGAGAGGTCGAGATGCTGCCCGCCAAGTGCATCCGTAAAGCTGCCGCCAAATCCTGAGAGTATCAGCCCTGTGACTATGGCACCAAAAAGTTTCACGGCGGCGCCGCCGATAAGGAACAAATGTCCTATTTGACGTAGTATGCGAATGCATTCGAGGTCAAAGGGCCTGCCCGCCTTTTCAATGGCGGAGAAAAACCTGTATGCGCTTAGCGCGATGGCAAGCGCGAGGCATGCCATCATGCCGCTCCCTATGGCAGTATGACCGTCGTGCGCGACAAGCATAAGAGGAGTCTGTTCATTGGTGCCGACGAGAGCGAGAATTGGCCCTTCGCTAGCCTCAAGCTCTACGGATTGGAGACAGAACCCTTGGGAGAGGCTAGGCAATATGAGTAGATCGTAGATTGCAATGACTGCGAGGAGTCCCAGAGCGAGCGCCACGATGGTGCAGATTGTGCCCCATTTGCAGTAGCGAGTGAGCTTCCTCAGTTTGGCTATTGCCTGTTCACGGTCGATGGCTTCATTCGATTTGGATACGTTCCAGCGGATCATAGCTCCTCCAACCAATGTCTTGGATGATACTTGTATCTTATATCATACTTAATGATAAACGATAAACAATTACAGATTAGAGTAAGAGTAAGTAATGTTTGTGAGACGAATAGCGAGAGCTTGTGGCATATTTAGGGAGTGAGAGTTTGGCACGTGGGGGATGGACGAGTATCTAAATATCCTGCAACCGCGCAAGTGCTTCATCGGGTCTCCCTAATTCATCCGGGAAAACGGCCGTAAACGATTGCAAATAACCGGTGAACGGTCGAAAACTACCGTTCACCGATAATATCGAAACTGGTTCTTACTGGTATTAAGTCAAAAAGACCAATTCACAAATCTTCACAATGACCTGCAATTTTTCTACACGCCATTTTTAGCCACCCTGCGTTGTTTAGACACAAAAAAAGTTCCAATCTTTCGTCAAATCATTTCGAAACGGTTTCAAAACCGCAGGTAGAAGTGTTAATGAGCGGTAAACGGTCGATTTTTCACCGTGAACGGTGCAAAAACGTTTTACTGTATGAATCAACGAAAGCAACCTCTTCTGTGGTGATATAGTGACAACAACACGTCACGTGGTTACTACCAGTTAAGAAACCACTGGTCTTTAAAGAACGCTTTCCAAGAAGCTTTAAGGGCACTCGCCCGCTGGCTTCCGAACATCATCGGACTCAGATCGTACACACCTTCGGAAGGGAAATTTGAATGGTTGGCTTTATTCTTACCGGTCATGGACAGTTCGCACCCGGCCTTGCAAGCGCTATCGCTATGGTTGCCGGCGACCAACCCGCTTTTACCGTCGTTCCTTTCGAGGGCGACCAGGCTGCTTCCTACGGTGAGGATCTCCGCGCCGCTATTACCGCCATGCGCGAGGAGTGCGATGGCGTGCTCGTCTTTACCGACCTGCTTGGCGGCACCCCGTTCAACCAGGCAATGATGATTGCCCAGGATGTCGACAACGTTGAGATTCTGACAGGCACTAACCTTCCCATGGTTATTGAGCTTCTGTTCCTCCGCGGCAATGCCACGCTCGCCGAGCTTGGCGAGCAGGCCGTGACCGTTGGCCAGACGGGCGTCACCGCCCAGACGGTCGCATCCGTTGCCAGCTCCGAGGATGAGGATATCTTCGGCGACGAGGACGGCATCTAATGGCCGATTTCGGAGCCAGCGTCCTGAGCTCCTCGGTTGCTCTTTTAGGCCTGCTTGTCATCATGGGCTTGATTTACACCATCTGGTCGCAAATCAACATGAAGAAGAAACAGAAGTACTTCAAAGAGCTACACACCGAGCTCAAGCCGGGTCAGGAGGTTCTTTTCGCCGGCGGTATCTACGGAACCGTCAAGGGCATCGAAGGCGAGAAGGTCCAGATTAAAGTCCGATCCGGTGCCGTCGTAGATGTTTCGCGTTACGCGATTCAGGAGATTAAGTAACTGTCGTCAGCAATCAACGAAAGGAAGCTGATCAACATGGCAGAACCCAACATTCTTCTTACCCGCATCGATAACCGACTGGTTCATGGTCAGGTCGCAACCCAGTGGAACTCCACCCTGGGCTCCAACCTCATCCTCGTCGCCAACGACGATGTGTCGACCAACACCATGCGTCAGAACCTCATGAAGATGGCCGCTCCCGCCGGCGTCGCTACGCGTTTCTTCTCCCTGCAGAAGACCATCGACGTCATTGGCAAGGCGAGCCCGCGCCAGAAGATCTTCATCGTGGCCGAAACACCGGAAGACGTGCTTACGCTCGTCAAGGGCGGTGTGCCTATAAAGAAGGTAAACATCGGCAACATGCACATGTCGGAAGGAAAGCGCCAAGTCGCCACCTCCGTCGCAGTTAACGACGAGGATGTCGCTGCGTTTAAAGAGCTGCAGGAATTGGGGGTGGAGTTGGAGATCAGGCGCGTTCCGAGCACGCCTGTTGAGGATACGAGCAAGCTCTTCTCGTAATCCTCGTGATCCACGTTGTCAGGAGTGAAACCCTGACATTCTGTACGTGAACCAAAAGTGCGTACATACATTTTGAAAGGAGGAGCAAGATGGAATTCTCGATCATTCAGGTCGCACTGGTCTTCGTTGTTACGTTCATCGCGGCAATCGACCAGTTCAACTTCCTCGAGTCTCTCTATCAGCCCATCGTCACCGGCGCCGTCATCGGTCTTATCCTTGGCGACCTCAACACCGGTCTTCTCGTGGGTGGTACTTATCAGCTCATGACGATCGGCAACATGCCGATCGGAGGCGCTCAGCCGCCTAACGCCGTCATCGGCGGCATCATGGCAGCCATTCTCGCTATCGCTACGAAGCTCGAGCCCAACGCGGCAGTCGGCCTCGCCATTCCGTTCGCTCTGCTTGGCCAGCTTGGTGTTACCCTGGTCTTCACGCTTATGTCCCCGCTTATGTCCTCGGCCGATAACATGGCTCACAACGCGGACACCAAGGGCATCGAGCGCCTGAACTACTTCGCCATGACCCTGCTCGGCCTGATCTTCGCTATCGTCGTCACGCTGTTCTTCATCGCTGGCGCCACCATCGGTGCGACCATCGCCGCCGCCATTCCGGATTGGCTGCAGACCGGTCTCTCCGCTGCAGGCGGCATGATGCGCTTCGTCGGCTTCGCCGTCCTGCTCAAGGTTATGATGAACCGCGATATGTGGGGCTTCTTCCTCATGGGCTTTGGCCTCGCGCTCATCACCGTTGCCAACGATTCTCTGGCAACCCCTGCTCTGCTCATCCTCGCTCTCATCGGCTTCGGCATCGCCTTCTGGGACTTCCAGCAGCAGACCGAGCTGAAGGGTGCAGCTGTTTCTGACGGAGGTGACTTCGAAGATGGCATCTAATGAGTATGTGATCCCGGAGCACTACGAGGATCTCACTCCTGCTCCGCAGCTCGACCAGAAGACCCTCAACAAGATGGCTTGGCGCTCCTGCTTCCTGCAGGCCTCGTTCAACTACGAGCGTATGCAGGCCGCTGGCTGGCTCTACTCCATCATCCCCGGTCTGGAGAAGATCCACACCAACAAGAACGACCTCGCGGCTTCCATGAGCCACAACCTGGAGTTCTTCAACACTCACCCGTTCCTCGTCACCTTTGTTATGGGTATCGTGCTTTCGCTCGAGCAGAACAAGGTTGACATCCCCACGATCCGCGCCGTCCGCGTCGCCGCAATGGGCCCGCTCGGTGGTATCGGTGACGCCCTGTTCTGGCTGACGCTCGTGCCTATCACGGCCGGCATCACCTCCAACATGGCTATCAACGGTAACGCCGCTGCGCCGCTGATCTTCCTGGTGATCTTCAACGTCGTCCAGTTCGCTCTGCGCTTCTGGCTCATGAACTGGTCCTACAAGCTTGGCACCAGCGCTATTGACGCTCTGACCGCCAACATGCAGGCCTTTACGCGTGCCGCTTCCATCATGGGCGTCTTCGTCGTCGGTTGCCTGGTCGTCACCATGGGTGGCACCCAGATCAACCTCCAGATCCCCAACGGCACCACCCGCGGCATTGCTGCCCACACGGTTGTCGTCTCCGAGGAGGAGGCCGAGAACTTCACCGGCCTGGAGGGTATTGATACCGAGACCGCTGAGGCTGGCACCATGGCCATGACCGATGCCGACGGTAACGCTCTTACCGCTTCCGATGCCGACGGCAACGCTGTCGAGTGCGGCGTCACCGATCTGGGCAACGGCATGGCGTCCGTTACCTACGGTACCGTCACCGAGGATCCGGTCAACTTCTCCGTTGCCGACACCCTCAACACCATCGTCCCGAAGCTCGTCCCGCTTATGCTTACGCTGCTGCTTTACTACATGTTCGCTAAGCACAGCTGGACCCCGACCAAGGGCATTCTCCTGCTCTTCGTCCTGGGCATCCTGGGCGCTGGCCCGCTTGGTCTCTGGCCGAGCATCTGGTAAGGCTCTAGCTTGAGGGGTGTGTCCCTACGCGGCTCACACCCCGACCCCTTAAGCCATGTGTATGTTAAAAGCCGCGTGCTCGAAAGAGCGCGCGGCTTTTGTTTTCTTAATGATTCGGGTGTTGCGGACAGATAATGCTTAACACCCAAGGTAGTTAGCCGAGTTCGAGCAAAAAGGGAGGATAGAATGACGATCGGAGCGCGCAAACAGCCCCTATACGATCAGCTGGTCGATATTCTGACCGAAAAGATTGACCATGAATATCATGCCGGTGACATGATTCCTTCCGAGCGCGAATTATCGGAGCGCTATGGTCTCTCGCGCACCACAGTGCGCCTGGCCCTGCAGGAGTTGGAACGCTTGGGGCTGGTGGTTCGGCAGCACGGTCGCGGCACCTTTGTGACCGACCGTTCGGCAAAGGTAACCAATCTTACGCAGTCCTACAGCTTTACCGAGCAGATGCGTGCGATGGGTCGCGAACCAGAGACCACGATTCTCGATTTTTGCGAGATGGAGGCCGATAAGAATCTGGCCGAGCATATGGGGTGCCGCATCGGCGACCGTATCTTTAAGCTCAAGCGCCTTCGTTCCGCCGACAACATGCCCATGATGGTCGAGCGCAGCTATCTGCCGGTGCGTAAGTTCTTGTCGCTCAAGCGTCCGCTCTTGGAGCGTAAACCGCTCTACGATGTGATTGAGCAAGATTTCCAACAAAAGATACGCGTGGCCGAAGAGGAGTTCTATGCGAGCATAGCCCGTCCCACCGACGCTCACCTTTTGGGAATCGTCGAGGGCTCGCCAGTGCTCGATTTGGTCAGGACTACGTATAACGAGTCAAACGAGGTTGTGGAGTATACGCTCTCGGTTGCTCGTGCCGACCAGTTTAAGTACAAGGTTTATCACCAGCGCAACGATTAATGATGCACTTGTTTCGTTGTGTTGATTCTTTGCAGTCAACTGGTTACTACCAGATAACCAACTGAAGTGTATAATTGCACGTCAGAGGATTACTTCTAGAGAGAGGTATTAGAAATGTTCGAGAAGAGTGTCGAGGAGCTCACCGAGCTCGGCGCCCAGATCACCACGGCCGAGATTGCTCAGCAGCCCGAGCTTTGGCGTGATACGCTCAACATCTATCGCGAGAACAAGGAGGCCATCGAGGCCTTTCTGGCTGAGGCTCGCGCTATGGGCGAGGGCCGTCTGTCCGTTGTCTTCACCGGTGCCGGTACGTCCGACTATGTTGGCGATACCTGCGCCCCGTACCTGCGTCACGCTGGCAACACTGATCTCTACGACTTTAAGCCCATCGCCACGACCGATATCGTGAGCGCCCCGCGCGACTTCCTGCGCGCCGAGGATTCCACGCTCGTGGTTTCCTTTGCCCGCTCTGGCAACAGCCCCGAGAGCCTTGCCGCCGTCGCCGTTGCCAAGGAGCTCGTCCACAACGTCAAGTTCCTCAACATCACCTGCGCTCCCGAGGGCAAGCTCGCTGTCGAGTCCGCTGATGACCCCAATGCGCTGACGCTGCTCATCCCGCGCGCCAACGACAAGGGCTTCGCCATGACCGGTTCCTACACCTGCATGACCCTGCTCTCTACCCTCATCTTTGACGAGGCTTCCGACGAGCAGAAGGCCGAGTGGGTCGAGACCATCGCCAAGATGGGCGAGGAGGTCATCGCTCGCGAGTCCGAGGTTGCCGATTACCTGGCTGGCGACTTCAACCGCGTGACCTACTTGGGTTCCGGCTCCTTCGGTGGCCTTGCCCAGGAGAGCCAGCTCAAGATCCTCGAGCTCGCTCACGGTCTGGTCGCTACTTCCTACGACACCTCTATGGGTTATCGTCACGGACCCAAGTCCTTCGTCGACGACAAGACCCTCGTGTTCGTGTTCGTCAACAACGATGCCTACACCCGTCAGTACGATATCGACATCCTCAACGAGATCGGTGGCGACGAGATCGCTCAGCACACCGTTGCCGTTCAGCAGGATGGCGCTACCGTCTACGAGGGCGAGTCCTTCACCTTTAAGGGCTATGAGGCACTCCCCGAGGGCTACCTTGCCCTGCCGTTCGTGATGTTTGCCCAGGCCATCAGCCTGCTCAACTCCGTGCGCGTGGGCAACACGCCCGATACGCCGAGCCCCACCGGCACGGTCAACCGCGTGGTTAAGGGCGTGACGATTCACCCCTTCACCGCTTAATCGCGTCCCCCCTGTAAGGGCGCCCGTCCGCTCATAACGGCGGGCGGGCGCTTTTTGTTTTCACTTGGACCGGGTATAAGCATCACCACAGTCAACTGCTTTAGAAGCAAGGAGTGCATATGAGCACGTACGCAATTAAGGCTGACAAGTTCTTCTTGCCGGCAGGTCCGCAGCTGGGCGGCTATCTTATGGTCGAGGATGGCGTCTTTGGCGCCTGGCAGGCCGACGAGCCCTCTTGCGAG
Source organism: Collinsella sp. AM31-2AC (assembly GCF_003469285.1). Taxonomy (NCBI): domain Bacteria; kingdom Bacillati; phylum Actinomycetota; class Coriobacteriia; order Coriobacteriales; family Coriobacteriaceae; genus Collinsella; species Collinsella sp. AM31-2AC. Next base: position 44,463 of record NZ_QSJB01000015.1, on the reverse strand, counting down.
ATCAAGGACTACACGGGATCGTGGATCGCACCGGGTATGGTCGATACCCACATCCATGGCTTCTACAACCACTCAACTACCGATAACGACCCCGAGGGTATCGATATCAGCTCGACTGAGCTCGCCCGTCGCGGTACCACCAGCTGGCTACCCACGACGTTCACCGATGGCGTCGAGCAGATCAAGGACGCCTGCGCCGCCATCGCTCAGGCGGACGAGGGTCGCGGCCCCGACTTCTGCGGTGCTCGCATTCAGGGCATCTACCTGGAGGGCCCCTTCTTTACCATGAAGCACGTGGGCGCGCAGAACCCCGCTTATCTTATCGATCCCTCCGAGGAGGTCTTTGATCAGTGGCAGGAGGCTGCGGGCGGTCGCATCGTTAAGAGCGCCATGGCGGCCGAGCGCGACGGTGCCGCTGCTTATGCGGCTGCTCTGAACGCCAAGGGTGTGGTGACCAGCATCGGTCACTCCGACGCCACCTACGATGAGTGCATCGCCGCCATCAACGCCGGTGCCAGCTGCTTTACGCATACCTATAACGGCCAGCGCGGGCTGCATCACCGTGAGCCCGGTGTCGTGGGTGCTGCTATGTCCACGTCCGAGACCTACGCCGAGATCATCTGTGACGGCAAGCACGTAAACCCTGCCGCCATCAAGGCGCTGCTGCAGGCCAAGGGCTGGCAGCACACGGTACTCATCACCGACTGCCTGGGCTGCGGCGGCATGCCCGAGGGCAGCTACACCAGCGGCGGCATGGACGTCATCATGAAGGACAACCTGTGCTGGCTCGCCGATGGCAAGAGCATTGCCGGTTCGGTGCTCACGCTTGCCCAGGGCGTCAAGAACATCGTCGACTGGGGCATCGCCAGCGCCGATATCGCCATTCGCATGGCAACCGAGGTGCCGGCACGCTCCGCGCACATCGAGGATAAGTGCGGCAGCATCATGCCGGGTCGCGACGCCGACTTTGTCGTGTTCGACCATGAGCTCACCCTCGTCGAGACGTATGTTGGCGGCCAGAGCGTCGGCAACGCCTTTACCGAGTAACGAAAGAAAAAGACGGCGGGCCCGAATCTGCTCGGACCCGCCGTACGGGTTAAACGCTCAAAAGCACCTTTACAGTTACAGCTTGCTAGCGGTTTTCTTTGCCGTACGCTTAACGCCGGCCACCAGGCCTCCTGCAGGATGCTCCTTCTCGTATGCTAGGCGCTTCTCGCGCTTGGCGTACTCTTCGACGATGATGTCGCCATACTCGTCTTCGATCTTGTCGAAGAAGTCGACGGCGCCCTTAATTTCCTCAGCGTTCGGGTGCCCCTTTTGGACACCGCCGGTGAGTTTGAACGGCCCCCACGTATCAAAGCCGGGGCAGCCGTAGACGCCCATAAAGATGGCCTGCCTCATGCGGCAGATGCCATCGATATCCTTGCCGTACCACTTGTTTTTGCCACCGTAGGTCATAAGGCCAAACACCTTGTCCTGCGGCTGCAGCACGTTCGTGAGCACGCGTGCCATGTCCTTGTCGATCTCGGAGTAATAGATGCCCGTGGCGACACCGATCAGATGATATTCGTGCAGGTTGGGATACTCGTTTTTGCCGAGCGCCTTGACGTCGAGGGTATCGATTTCGGGGTGCGCCTCGACGATGGCGTCCACGAGCTTTTTCGTATTGCCGTGGTGGCGTGAGGCATAAAGGATGATGGTTCGCATAAGAAGGCCTTTCAGCTGTAATTGCATCAATGTCTGTATGGTACCCCGTTGCATGGCTGGGATACCGGATGCATCGATGAACGTGCGGGTTTGTCCTTTGGTCAGGGCCGAGACGGGTTCTTGCGAGCAAAAAGCAGTTGTTCGAAAGGATGGACAATGGAATACGCTCTCTCCAACGATTCGATTTCTATCAAGGTCTCCACGGCCGGCGGCTCGTTTACCTCGATTGAGGCTGGAGGTCGCGAGTACCTGTGGCAGGGTGATCCCGCCGTGTGGTCCGGCCAGGCACCGATTTGCTTCCCGATTTGCGGAGGCCTGCGTGATGGTAGCGCCATGACGTTTGCCGGGCATCATGTAAAGCTCGCTCGCCACGGCTTTGCGCGCAAGCAGGAGTGGAAGCTGCTGAGCCAAGGCGAGAACGAGTTGGCTATGTGCCTGGCTTCGGAGGATAACGCCGCGCTGCTGAGCGATTATCCGTATCCGTTTAAGCTCGTCGCCCGCTATACGCTCGAGGACGCTGCCGTGCGCGTCTCCTATGAGGTGACCAACGAGGGCACCGAGGACATGCCGTTCTTTATCGGTGGACACCCCGGCTTTAGGTGCCCGCTCGACGAGGGCGAGGCCTATACGGACTACGAGCTACGCTTCGAGAAGGACGAGGCGGCGGAGCTTTGCACTGCCGTCCCCTCGACTGGCTTGATTGACGTGACCAACCGCTCCAAGAACCCCATGGTGGGAAAGACGCTGCCTCTATCGCACGAGCTCTTCGATTTTGCGGAGACCATCTTTGACGTGCTCGAGAGCCGTCAGGTCACGCTTTCCAAGAAGGGCGAGGACAAGGGCGTCCGCCTGAGCTTTGAGGGCTTCCCATATCTCATTGTGTGGAGCAAGCCCGAGGGCGATTTTGTGGCAGTTGAGCCCTGGGGCGGCCTTTCGACCTGCTCCGATGAGGACGACGTGCTTGAGCATAAGCGTGGCTGCCTTGTCGCCAAGCCCAAGGAGACCGTCGTTCGCTCGTTCACGATTGAGATTCTGTAATTCCGTTTTGTCGACTCGTATCGCGAGGCACAAGGAGCCTGCGAGATAAGGAGCTAAAAATGATCCTCACCGTTACGATGAACCCGTCCGTCGATACACGCTATCAGCTCGATGAGCTCATTATCGACGACGTTAACCGTGTGACGCCCGAAAAGACCGCCGGCGGCAAGGGTCTCAACGTGGCCCGTGTACTGGGTCAGCTGGGCGACGACGTTGTGGCAACCGGTCTACTCGGCGGCCACATGGGCGCCTACATGGCCGAGCTCATGGATGCCAACGGCATTAAGAATGATTTTGTACCCATCAAGGGCGAGACTCGCATTTGCCTTAACATCCTCCACGCCGGCAACCAGACCGAGCTACTCGAGAGCGGCCCGACGATTGCCCCCGAGGAGCTCGATGCCTTTACCGCCAAGTTCGCCGAGCTTGCGAGCAAGGCCGCTGTCGTTACCATCTCGGGTTCGCTGCCCCGTGGTGTCGAGGCGGGCTACTACGCCAAGATCACGGGTATTGCCGAGAACGCCGGCGCCAAGGTGCTGCTCGATACCTCGGGTGCTTCGCTCGAGGCCGCCCTTAAGTCCGAAATTAAGCCCGAGCTGGTCAAGCCTAACCTGACCGAGATTAACGGCCTTCTGGGCACGAGCTTTACCACCGACGATGTGGACGAGCTCCGCGCCGCGCTCGCCTCTGATGCCCGCTTCTCCGATATCCCCTGGGTCGTCGTGTCCATGGGCGCTGCCGGCTCCGTGGGCTTCCATAATGGCCGTGCATTCCGCGCCAAGACCCCCGATATCCCCGCCGTTAACGCTACGGGCTCTGGCGATTCGACCATTGCCGGCTTCGCGCATGCGATTGCTGCTGGCGCGGATGACGAGACGGTGCTGCGTACCGCCAACACCTGCGGCAAGCTCAATGCCATGGATCCCATGACCGGCCATCTGGTCATGGACCGTTGGGACGAGGTCTACAACGGCGTTGTCGTGACCGAGCTGTAAAAGCCTGGGCGTCGGCCCCGGCATTGCTTGCTAGCTCATGTCGACGACAAGTGCGGTAGCATTATGCTGGGGCGCGACGCCGAGTTTGTCGTGTTCAATCCCGACCTTACCCTGGTCGAGACGTATGTGGGTGGCAACAGCGTCGGTAATGCATTTACCGAGTAGCTGCCAAATAAACGATCCGAGAGGGGATTTAGATGATTTACGGTGCATTGGGCGATATCGAGGAATACCGCGGAATGCTCAAGGGTCTCGATGTGCTGATCGACTGGCTCGAGGAGAACGACCCGGCGGAGCTCGAGGTCGGCAGCCATCCGATTCTGGGCGACAAGGTCTTTGCGAACGTCATGGCTCCCACGACGCGTCCCGAGGCCGAGGCTCACTACGAGACGCATCAGCGCTATCACGACTTGCAGATTGACGTCGAGGGTCGTGAGGCCTTTAAGGTTGCCACGGGCAGCCTGACGCTGGTCCAGGAGTTTGACGAGAAGGACGACTACGACCTGGTCGATTCCGACGCCTCGATCGCCGGCGATCTTGCCGACGACAAATTCGCGCTGTTCGTTGCCGGCGAGCCCCACATGCCCACGCTCGAGTTCCCGGGAGATGGCGCACAGCCGGTCAAGAAGATCTGCTTTAAGTTGCTTGCCGACGCCTACTGGGAGGAGTAGCGAGCTGCTCGGCTGAGCTGTTCGTCTGATGGCGTGATTCCCCTAGGGAAATCACGCTAGGACCCCGCCAAACGGGTTTTCCCTAGGGAAATCACGTTTGGCGGGGTTTTCTGTTTTGAATAGGGAAGCCTCATTTATTTGCGAAGAACATCGGCTAGCCGCAGGATTGAAATCATCGACCGATAAGTGAGTTCCACTTTTTCGCCCGCAAGCAGTCGTTTCGAGCCAATCTCATCTAGCCCCACAAGCCGAGAAAACAGCGGGCCGCTCATCGTGCCATCGTCAATTGATTCCCTTATGGTCTTCAAAACGTCCGTATCATGAAGCGATGCCGAGCTGTAGGGGGCAACACGAGCGGAACTCTCAATTAACGACGAGACAAAAGGATGGAGATGCTTTGGACATAGTCCATCAAACACCACATCCCCATTGTCGTTCGAGCCGACCAGGCGCCAAGTATAATGATCGACCCAGTCATCTCCGTCATATATGGCGTCCATGAGCAACTTCCCGTCTAGAGAGAGAAACCTATTTGGACATCGGGGCGCAAGACCGCAATCCATATCGGACCTGCAGCAGCTCCAACCCAACGCACCACTTAGGTTCCCTTTCGTACATGTGTATCAATCTGCCCCGAAATGCCGGTGAATGCAATTCCAGACCCGTTTGTCGGATAGCAATCGACGTATTTTTGTTTTCCGCTCACAACCTTGTATAGATAAATCGTTCCAGCAAAAGAGAAGGAATCGTTCGCAATTTTGTCCGGAAGAACTTGCCACCTCAAAATCCCGCTACCAATATGGTCAAGCTTGACCGTTCCGCCGTCCCCCTCAAAAGTGGCAAGGGGATTTACCCCAGACTGAGAGTCGGCATCGCCCTCCTTAGCAGTTATCAGCAGGCTGCCCGTATAAGACTGCTAAGGCTCACCTTCAGGACAGGCAGCCTTGGCCCAAGAAGGGCCACTCAGGCAGAACAGTCCGAGCAGCATCAATACCAGCAAAAGAAAACCCTTAGTTCTTTTCATCTATATCGCCAATATCTCTCGACATTTGTATATTGAGACTATTTTAGATCTATATGGCCAATTTGAGCCCTCACCATGGCAATTGTTGCAGCTTGGTTTCTTTTCATTAAGATTTCACTTTGGTAAATCCCCGCCCCTAAGCATTAAACCCGAAGTCCACCGAGTGGGCCGCCGTTGACGTGGCGATGTTTGGATTGGCGCGCACGCACTCAAAATCGGCAACAAAAAAGCCGCCCGAAGGCGGCTATCTTGTGTAATGGAGCCAGCGACCGGGCTCGAACCGGTGACCCCCGCTTTACGAGAGCGGTGCTCTACCAACTGAGCTACGCTGGCGGCCATATGATGACGCAACTGAGGCGTCAACGGCTGTCTATGATACGGGACATCGCACATCCGCGCAAGTGTTCTGACGGCTTTTCTCACTTTTCATGCACTAATATTGAAGGCGTGATGTCTGCGACGCCTCTTTGGTGCTTGACCTGCTGTCGAGTCAGCTGCCGGCATCCTGTTCGTATGGATGCCGAACGAAACGAGGCGGCGATGGCCCAGCCCAAGATTCTCCTTACGCGTATCGATGATCGCTTTATCTATGGGCAAGATGTTGAGCTGTGGAACGAAGTCGCAGGCACTAACCTTGTCCTGGTCGTCAACGACGAGATTGCGGCTGATTCGCGCAAGTGGGCGCCTATGAGGGTCGCGGCGCCCGAGGGCGTGTGGACGCGGTTTTTCTCGGTGCAAAGGACCATCGACATCATTCATACCGCAACGCCGCGCCAATTGATCTTGATTATGGTTGCCTCGCCTGTCGACGCGCTGGCTCTGGTTAAGGGCGGGGTGCCCATCACCAAGATCAGCGTCGGCCATATGCGTGCGGGGGAGGGCAAGCGTTCCGTGACGCCTGCAGTCGCCATAGACGATGCGGACGTTGCCGCCTTCAAAGAGCTGCAAGAGCTCGGCATAGAGCTGGAAATCCGCTATCTCCCCAGCTCCGACCCCGATCCCATCGAGAACCTGCTCGCGTGATTACCTGGGGGCGGAGGAAAACGGATCGTATTTTCCCGTGGAGGAGCGGCGAGATACCCTCGGCCAGGAATTGGGGCCATCTACTACTTTTGGTCGCTTACCTCGAAGCACGATGAAAATCGCAATATTAAAACTGCAGGTAGCGAACGTGCAATTTTTGAAAATAGGGGCGTATGGTCAGGGGTGCGGGAGTAAAAGTAGTAGATGGGCGCAATCTGTAGCGCGCCGATTTCAGGCATGTTGGCGCATGTGTCGGAGCTATGAAAAGAGTGTCCCTTTCGACTAGTCTTTTAGAACGTCAATGACTGCACCACAGCTTAAGCCGTTCGCAAAAATGGCTCCTAAATCTGTTTCGTTAATTGAATTGCGTAAATATGGTTAATCACAGAACCGAAATTTGGTTAAATGTAAACTGTAAATTAAGTTAAACGCGCTGGTAGCAATGGTGATAAATATGCCAAAAAAGTACTACACTAGAATTGTCGAAAATGAGCTCGACCAGCTGCTGGGTATATTCGGTGCCGTTCTCATCGAAGGACCGAAATGGTGTGGAAAGACGACCACGGCCGAGACCCGTGCGGCGTCCAGGCTCCTTCTCATGGACCCGTCCCGCAACTTCGAGAATCGCTTACGCGCCGAGACGGATCCGGCTCTTGCCGTTTCCGGCGAGGTGCCGCGGCTGATTGACGAGTGGCAGGAGGTTCCGAAACTCTGGGACGCGGCACGGTTTGAGTGCGACAACCGCGGCGGTGAGCCTGGCCAATTCATATTTACGGGATCGGCAACACCGCGAGACGACGAACGCCCGATGCACAGCGGCGCTGGAAGATTCGCCAAACTGCGCATGGACACCATGACGCTTTTCGAACTCGGGAAATCCAGCGGTGCGGTTAAGCTATCGGGCATTATTTCTGGCGAAAAGTTCAATGGAGCTTTCGGGTCGCTGGATTCTGCCTCGATTGCCGAGTGCGTTGTTCGCGGTGGATGGCCCGCCGCGGTCGGACACGATGCGCGGGCGGCGTCCGCGATGGCCAAACGCTATATCGGCATAGTCGCCGAAGAAGATTTATCTCGTGTTGATGGCTCTCGCCGCGACCCTGAGAAGGTCAAAGCCGTCATCGAATCGCTTGCGCGCAATGAATCCACTTTGGCGACACTCAAGACGCTCGTAGCCGATCTTGGCGGAGAGGTGTCGAGACAGACGGCGGCATCATATATATCTCTTCTTGCTCGGGTTAGTTTCGTTCGCGATATTCCCGCATGGAACCCTGCAATGAGATCTCCGGTGCATTTAAGAGACTCAAAGAAGCATCACCTCGCCGACCCGTCGCTGGCGGCCGCCGCACTCGGGGCGACCCCGGAGACACTACTGCTAGATTTCAAGACGCTCGGACTGCTTTTTGAATCGCTGGTGCTTCATGATTTGTGGGTTTATGCGCGAGCAAACGGAATGGGCCTCTATCACTATCATGATTCTCGCGATCTAGAAGTCGATGCGGTCATTGCGGCTCCCGGCGGAACGTGGATTCCGGTCGAAGTTAAACTCAGCTCTGCTCAAATCGAAGAGGCGTCTGACAGCCTTGTTGCTGTCGAGAAACGCATGGTTGCCGCCGGAAACAACCCGCCGGTTTCGAAAGTCGTGATCATCGGGTTTGGTTCGCAAGCCTATGTTACCGAGCGTGGCGTCCAAGTTGTTCCGCTGGATGTTCTCGCGCCGTAACGCGACGGTCGAAGCGGGACGGACGCCACCATTGCGCGCGAGGACACGGCATCATCGATGATGCGGCGGCCACATTCGACAAAGAGTGCCCACAACGACTAGTCGTTTAAGAACGTCGCAGGCGACTAGGTAGTAAAGCGCCCGTCGGGGGAGGTGCCGGCGGGCGCTGCTGTGCGATATGTTGCGTTATGGGCTTAGTGCCTCATAAAGTGGTACTCGATCACATTGCTGTAGGGGTGACCCGGGCCCACAATGCCCTGCGGGAATAGCGGCTGGTGCGGCGTGTCGGGGTACATCTCGGCCTCGAGGGCAAAGCCGGCGCCCCAACCATAGTTGGCGTCGTCCTTGGCGTGCTCGTCGCCCAGCCAGTTGCCGGTGTAGAGCTGCACGCCCGGGGCAGTGGTGTAGTAGTCCATCTCACGACCGGTCCACATCTCCTCGACGTGCATCGCGCGGCGCAGGTTGCGGCCGTACTGATAGCCATCGATGCACAGGCAGTGATCGTAGCCACGGGCCTGCTTGATCTGCGGGTCGTCGGCCTCCATGCCGGGTGCGACGGGGCGAAGCTCGCGAAAGTCAAACGGTGTTCCCTCGACCGGGGCAATCTGGCCGGTGGGAATGTTCTGCTCATTGATGGGCAGGTAGTGGGCGGCGTTAGCGACAAAGAAGTGCTCGCAGTCCATGCCGGCGTTATGGCCGGCAAGGTTAAAGTACGTGTGGTTGGTCATGGACACGTACGTGGCGCGGTCGCTCTCGCAGCCATATTCGATGCGGAAGACGCCGGTGCGCGTCACGGTAAACACGGCCGTAAAGGTGCGGTTGCCGGGCAGGCCCAGCTCGCCATCCTTAAGCGAGGTGGTCATGCGCACGGCGTTATGGACCTCGTCGAGCTCAACATCCCACACGCGCTTATGCAGACCGTGCTCAAGATCGCTGTGCAGGTTGTTGGCGCCCTCGTTGGCGGGCATATGCCAGTCCGTGCCGTCGATGGTGATCGTGGCGCCCGCGGTGCGGTTTGCCACGGGGCCGATGGTCGCACCAAAGCAGGCGGGGTTGTCAAAGTAATCCTCGAGCTTATCGAAGCCCAGCACCACATCTCGCACGTTGCCGGGAATGTCGGGCACATCGATGCCCAGCACGGTGGCGCCATAGTCCATAATGCGAACGCAGATCTCGGGCCCGTTGAGGGTGTAACGATGAACGGGGGTGCCGCACGGCGCGGTGCCGAAAAGCTCGGAAGTGATCATTTGGTTCCTAACATCGAGGTATTTCCGACAAACTCTAGCGCGAACAGGCGAGATTATCACTACACCCCACTAAAGCTGGGGGTATTTTTCTCAAAAAAGTGATGATTGGAGCTGTGCGGGCGTTCATTTTTGACGCGTACGAGTCTGATACAATTTGTTCGTTACTGTTTGAATGATATGCGCGCAAAGAACGGCGAGGATTCATCGTGATTAAGGCAGAGCGACAGGATAAGGTTCGTCAGCTGCTCGAGGAGCAGGGCACGGTCTCGGTCAAAGAGATTTCGGATGCGTTGGGCGTTTCGGACATGACGATTCGCCGCGACCTCGAAGAACTTGCGAGCCTAGGCGAGATCGAGCGCGTGCACGGCGGAGCCCGCAGTGCACAGGGCCGTCCGCACGCTATGTTGCGCCATGAGTATTCGCACAGCGAAAAGCGCACTAAGCATGCCGAGGAAAAGCTGCAGATTGCGCGCCGTGCTGTGGAGCTTATCGAGGAAGGCTCGACCATCTTTTTGGGCCCGGGTACCACGGTTGAGCAGATGGCCTCGATGCTGCCGGCGTTTCGCTTGCGCATTGTGACCAATTCGCTTTCGGTGTTTAACCTGCTCGAGGCGCGCGAAGACTGCGACCTGTGCCTCGTGGGCGGCATGTATCGCCGTCGCACCGCCGCCTTTGTGGGCCCCATGGCCGAGGACACCCTGCGCGCGCTGGGAATCGACGCAGCCTATATCGGCGCCAACGGCATTTTGGACGGCGACGTGTCCACGTCTAACATGGACGAGGGCCGTATCCAGCAGCTCGCCTTTAGCAAGGCGGACTCGCGCTATCTGATCGCCGACTCCAGCAAGATCGGCAAGCGCGACTTCTACACCTTCTGCCGCCTGGACAATTTGGATGCCGTGGTGTGCGAGCCGGGTATTACCGCCGAGGATCGTGCCGCCATCGAGGAACACACGCAGGTTATCTGCTAGCGAGTGCTGCGGGAGATACTTTTGCTCCTGCCATTGCGGAGTATTTACATCATCACGACGCATAATAGGTGCGCGTGCAGATTGCAGGTTCCCCTGTGCGATGAGTTGCAGCTGTTTTACGGTGAGGCATAGCATCCGTTATGCGTAAAGCTCGGTATTACTGTATGTCTCAACCATTGCAATGGTCGGTATTTTTGTAGCTATAAGCTCATTTAAAGCTCGGTATTTTTGTATTATTAGATATATCTGAAGGTCGGTATTTTTGTAAACTAGCACGTAAATTATGCTGAGGTGAGATTATGTTTAAACGGAAGGCATATGATCGTCTGAAGGAGTGGAAAGAACGCTCGCAAGGGCGCACTGCGGTGCTTATTGAGGGTGCAAGACGCGTCGGCAAAACGACACTCGTCAAGTGCTTCGCGCAAAATGAATACACGGATTATCTGTACATTGACTTTTCGGCCGCCAGCAAAGCCACACTCGATATATTTCTAGACCATCGTGAAGATGTCGATCTTTTTTTACGCATGCTTCAGCTGCAGTATGGTAAGGCCCTCGAACCGAGAGAGTCGTTGGTCATTTTTGATGAAGTGCAGCGGTTTCCCGTCGCGCGCGAATACATAAAGCATCTTGTAGAAGACGGCAGATTTGATTACATCGAGACAGGCTCTCTTGTCTCCATCAAAAAGAATGTCGATAGCATTGTCATACCGTCAGAGGAAGAAAGAATCCCTCTCGAGCCCCTCGATTTTGAGGAGTATCTTTGGGCGACCGGAAAAAATCTTTATGCGGAAGAGATCCGTAAAGCGAGCGAATCTCGGAACGCGCTTCCGGACGGTGTTCATGCGACGTGTATGAGATTGTTTGATGAGTATATGCTTGTCGGCGGTATGCCTCAGTCGGTCGATTCCTTTGTGGCAGAGAATGATTTTAGAGGATGCGACAGGGTTAAACGGCAGATTATCGCACTGTACAGGGAGGACATTGCCAAGTTTGGAGGTTCGGACGCTAGACGTGCGCGGGCGGTTTATGACGATATTCCGGGTCAATTATCTGCGGCAAATAAACGGTTCAAATTTGACAGCTTGGAGAAGGGGTCCCGTTTTGAGACATATGAGTCGGCGTTAATCTGGCTTGAGGATGCGCGACTGATTAACCGTTGCTATTTATGCAGTGATCCGAGCGTGGGTTACCGCCTGCACGAGGACGCGTCTTCGCTTAAATGCTATATGGCGGACACGGGATTGCTCGTGAGCTTGGCGTTTGATGATGGTCCGGACCTTATGGATGTTCATAGAGACATTCAATTTGGAAGAATTTCAATTAATAAAGGAATGCTAATCGAGAACATCGTGGCGCAGCAGCTTAAGAGTCTGGGGCATTCGCTTTTTTATTACAGCTGGCAGGAGCCTTCCAAAACAGAGGGGAGTCGGCCCAGAACGCGTGAAATTGATTTTCTTGTTTCGCGCGGCTTTGAAGACGCGGCTGGAAAACCGCGGGTCACTCCTGTTGAAGTTAAATCTTCCAAATCGTATTCAACAATCTCGCTTGACGATTTCGGCAGACGATTCGAACGACGAGTCGGAGAAGAGATAATTCTTCACCCAAAACAGCTCAGGGCTGAAGGGCATAGGATATATCTACCTCTGTATATGACGATCTTTATCTGATCGACGGCATGCGGTCCTGTGGCTCATTGAACCGCAGGACCGTGTATCGTTGGGGGTTTATTGTGATAATGCGCGCAAGCTAAGCCGGGGATCGAGTTTTCGGGATATGTCGGTGAAGTTCCGTCACCGCGGACTGGGTGTCCGTGCGCTCGACGAGGTCGTTGCGTGCCTAGAAGCCCCGAGCTCCAGAAGCCGTACGCTTGTTTCGGGCGTGCTGGTCGAATGCTCCAGCGTGAAAGACCTACGGGTGTAGCTTGCTCGGCCTGTTTGTCTCGATCTGTAACAGCTAGGACTGAAAAACTCGGCTACGTGTTACAGGTTGAGATTTTTCGGCTAGGTCTAATCTATTCATCTCGATCTGTAACATGTGGGGGAGAAATAACCCGCCAGATGTTACAGATTTAGATTGAGAGGGTTGGCTCGTGTGTTCATCTCGATCTGTAACAACTAGGACCCAAAAACTTAGCTAGATGTTACAGATTGAGACTGAGAGGATTGCCCTGTGTGTTCATCTCGATCTGTAACAGTTGGGGCCGAAACCGCGGGTCAGATGTTACAGATTGAGACAAACGGACCCCGACCCGCTCAAAAACAAAAAGGCCGGGGGCGGCGCGCCGTGTGACGTGCCGCCCCCGGCTGAGAAATGGGGGCAGGTTGTGTGAGCGGGGCATCTCGCTAGTCGCAAGTCGCTAGTCCAGACGACGGGTCTGCGCCACGTGCTTGTACCAGTAGGCGCTTGCCTTGGGCGTGCGCTTCTGGGTTTCAAAGTCAACGTAGAAGAAGCCGTAACGCTTGTTGTAGCCATTGGTCCAGGAGAACTGATCCTGCAGGCTCCACAGGAAGTAGCCGCCCACGTTGACGCCCACCTCCATGGCCTTGAGCAGCCAGCGCAGGTGCTGCTCGATGTAGTCGATGCGCGGCTGGTCGTCCACAAAACCGTCCTTGTAGGGGTCCTTGTAGCCCATGCCGTTCTCGGTGATGAAGATCTGCTTGTAGTTGGGGTAGCGCTGCTTAATGTAGACGAGCAGATCGAACAGACCCTCGGGATAGATGATCCAGTCCCAGTCGGTGGTGGGGATGCCGGGCTTGTTCACATGCTCGCCAATGCCCTTGACGCGCCAGCGACCGGTGCCCTTCTCGCCCGTACCGTTGTGGTGCAGGTCGTTCTCGCCGTCGTAAGCCTTGAGGAAGCGGCACTGGTAGTTGTTGACACCCAGGTAATCGTTGTAGAGCGCAGCCTCGCGCATGATTTCCAGATCATCGTCCAGGATCTCGATGGCGCCGCCCGAGACGGCAGCCAGGCGGTTGGCGCACTCGAGGGTGTCGGGAGCATAGTCCCCGCGGAAGGTGGCGTCGAGCAGGAACTGGTTTTGCAGCACGTGCTCGTTGTTGGCGGCCTTGATGTCGGCGGGGTCGTTCTCGTTGAGCGGGTACTTGAACTCCAACGACTGAATGACGCCGATCTTGCCCTTAAAGCCGCCGTTGTGGAAGGCCAGCACAGCCTTGGCGTGGGCAAGCATCATGTTGTGCTCGCACTGGAAGGCCTCGGCCAGATGAGCTTTGACGCCGCCGGGGAAGGTACCCTCGATGTAGGTGTTGGAGGCGTCAGCCCAGATCTCGTTAAAGGTGAACCAATAGGTCACCTGGTCAGCGTATTCCTTAAAGCAGAAGGTGGCAAAGTCCACAAAGGCGTCGATGGTCTCGCGATTGAGGAAGTCGCCCTTCTCAAAGAGGGGCAGCGGCGTGTCAAAGTGATGCAGCGTGACAAACGGCTCAACGTGGTGCTTGTGGCACTCGGCAAAGAGATCGTGGTAGAACTGCACGCCCTCGGGGTTTACCTTGCCAGTACCCTCGGGGAAGATACGGCTCCAGGCGATGGAGAGGCGGATGCCGTTGATGCCGAACTCCTCGCACAGCTCCAGATCGACGGGGTACTGGTTGTAGAAGTCGGAGGCGGGGTCGGGGGAGAAACGGCCCTGGGCCTCCAGGAAGTCGTCCCAGGCGACCTTGCCCTTTCCGTGGGTGCGGGTCTCGCCTTCTACCTGGTAGGCAGCGGTGGCGCCGCCAAAGACAAAGTCCTCGGGAAACTGCGCGGGCGGGTTGGTGACGCTGGCGGGGTTAACGGACATGATGATCCAATCGTTTAAATCGAAGGGCCAGCCGGTCTTGGATAGTCGGCTGGCCCTAAGCGTTACTTACTTCGACAGCTGCTCGCTCACAAAGGCGAGAGACTTGTCGCCGTTCTGGGAGAGTTCGATGTACTGCTTACCGCGGCAGGCTACGCACTTGTTGCCCACGCGCTCGCAGTCCTTCTGCAGGTCGGCCAGGTAGCTGGCAGCCTGCGGGGCCAGGACGACCAGGTCAAAGTCGGGAAGCATGTCCACGTGGTTGCCATAGGCGTCGGCAGCGGTCTCAAGATCGATGCCGCGCTCCTTGGCGGCCTTGGCCAGTGCGTTGGCGAGCAGGCCCGAAGTGCCGCCGCCCTGGCAGAGCACGAGTACGCGCTTGCCGTTGAGGTCGCTGGCGGCCGTAGCCTCGGTGGCGGCAGCAGCGGGGGCAGCGTCGGTCTTTACGACCTCGGCAGCGGCGCCGGCGGCAACACTCTTGGCGTCGGCCTTACCCTGGAAGGCGTCGTTGAGCTTGGCGGCCTTCTCGGCGTTCTTGGCGGCGAGCTCCTCCTGGGAGATCTCGGCCTCCTCGGCGCACTTCTGGGCGTCATAGGCACGGAAGAACGGGTAGTACAGGACAAAGTCGACGACCAGGATGAGGGCGAGCATCACAAAGGCGAGCGGCTGGAAGCCCAAGCCCATGATGGTGCCGATGGGGCCGGGGACGGTCCAGGGCAGGGTGTACATAAAGCCGTTCATGCCCAAGAAGTCGATAAAGATCTTGAGGATCCAGATGTTGGCGATCGGGGCAAAAACAAACGGGACAAAGAAGACGGGGTTGAGCACGATGGGCGCGGCGAACAGCAGCGGCTCGTTGACGGCAAAGCAGACCGGGACGATGGCTGCCTTACCGACGGCGCGCATCTCCTGAGACTTGGCCAGGAAGCAGAACATGAAGACCAGGACGAGCGTGGCACCGGTGCCGCCCATGCAGACGACGAAGTACTGGGCACCCTGGGTCAGGACAGCGGAAGCGTGCTGGCCAGCTTGGAACGCAGCCAGGTTGTCGGTCATGTTGGCAACAAGGGCGGCGGCGATGGCGGGCTCGACGATCGAGGGGCCGTGGACGCCGACGAACCAGAAGAGGCTCATGGCACCGTAGATCACAGCGAGGCCGATGTAGCCGTCGGCGGCGGTGAACAGGGGCTGGAACACCTGGATGACGCCCTGGGCAAAGCAGAAGCCAAAAGCAGCGCGAAAGACGATGTCAAAGACCCAAAAGACGGTGATGCAGACGGAGAAGGGGATGATGTCCTTAAAGGTCTGCGAGATGTTGGGCGGAACCTGCTCGGGCATCTTGACGGTGATGTTGCGCTTAATAAAGAACTTGTAGATGATGCCGGTCACAAATGCAGCGATGAAGGCAGTCAGCAGGCCTTTGGAACCAAGATAGGTGGTGTTGAAGCCGCTGTCGGCGTCCGTGGCGATCGTGTCGCTCGAAAGGAGCAAGAAGCCGATGATGGCCGCGCACATGCACGAGATGAAGTTGATCTGGTTGTTCTTGGGCAGGTCGCGGTTCTGAGCGTCGGCGAAGTGCTTGGCCGTGGTGGCGGCGCAGGCGATGGCCAGGATGCCCATGGAGTAGTTGTAGCACTTCCACAGGGCGTTGTTGATGTCATCGGGCCAGTAGAAACCCCAGATGTTGGGGACCGAGGCTACCAGGCAGAAGATGGACGAGAAGATGATGATGGGGATGACGGAGATAAAGCCGTCGCGGATCGCCTTGAGGTACTTGTTGCGGGCGATCGCGTTGAAAAAGGGTTGGCCCTTTTCGATGATGGCGATGAGTTGCTCCATGCAATGCTCCTAAGAGTCGGTGGGTTAGCAACGATGGTAACTTTTGGCGTTCGGTTGCCAAAATGTTGACGTTGCCATTTTGCGACACAAAAAAAGACGCGAACCGATGGTTCCTGTGCCTGCGAACCGTCGGTTCCTTGCGCGTAAACGTTTGAGCCGCCCGGTGGCTCTGTGTTTGCACAATGGCAACGTTAACATTTGATCGACAAAAGCCGTTCGGGGAAGCAAGATTGTCGGTGAACGGTAGGTTTTGGGTGGTGAGCGTATGGCAGGAGAGGCGTTGGATATACTTGGAGGCGTTCATTTTGTCTGTTGGGATGCCCGCGATGGCATCGTTGACATAGAAAGATCGACCTATGGCCGCTGTTAAAAAATCGGTTTCCGTTAAGGACGTGGCGCGTCTCGCGGGCGTCTCGGAGCAGACAGTCTCGCGTACGGTGCACGATTCGCCCAGCGTGCGCCCCGAGACCAAGGAGCGCGTGCGTGCCGCCATGCGCGAGCTGGGGTATCGCCCCAATTTTGCCGGTCGATCGCTGCGCCGCGGCAAGTTTAAGACTGTCGGCGTCGCCATGTTCAACATTACCGGCACCGGCAACCTCGACCGTATGGAGGGCTTTGCCGCCGCTGCCGACAAACACGGCTATGCCATCACCCTTACTAAAGTAGACGGACACCCCTATACCCTCGAGAGCGCATCGTCGCGCATGAGCGCACTGCCGGTGGACGGCATGGTTGTGATTATGAACCGCATGCCGGCGGACTTTGGCACCTTCGAGCCGCTGCCCGGTATGCAGACGGTGCTCGTTACCATGCTGGAGCACCCGCTCTGTTCAACAGTCGATAACGACCAGTTCGATTGCTCGCGCCAGGTGGTCGAGTACTTGCTGGAGCAGGGGCACAAGACCGTGCACTTTATCTCGTGTCCCGAGCGCTCGCTTTCGGGCATGCGTCGCGAGGAGGGCTGGCGCGAGACGCTGCGCGCGCATGGTATTGAGCCGCCGCGACTCGTCCGTGGCGATTGGACGGCACAGAGCGGATATGCCGCCGGCCAGGTGCTTGCGGACGATCCGAACTGCACAGCCATTTATGCTTCCAACGATGCCATGGCCTACGGCTGCATTCGCGGGCTCGAGTCGCGCGGGAAGCACGTGCCCCAGGACGTAAGCGTGGTGGGTGTTGACGATAGTTTGGGCGATATCGTGCCCGATCGTCGCCTGGCTACGGTGCGCTTTGACAACAAGCGCGTCGGCATGTGGGCGGTCGACAAGATTGCCGGCGCCGAGGGCGCTGCACCCGGTGTGGAGCACATGCTGTTTCCGGGTGTGCTCGTCGAGGGCGATACGGTGCGCGATGTACGCTAGGGTGCGGACCTGTTTGGGTTGCCGCTAATTGTGTTCGAGAATGTTCAGATTGGTTTAAAAACCGTTCACAGGTGAAAAGCAACCGTTCACAGCTCGAAATTACGTTTTGCGCTGTTCTTTTTTGTTTGAATGTTAATGTTCCTGCCATACACAGCGCAGCGCGTATGCCCGGACGCGATGCTCTCCGTTGGTTCATATGTGAAAGGAACGCAATATGGCAACCAAAGAAGAAATCTCGATGGTTGGATTCGAGATTGTCGCATACGCGGGCGACGCCCAGACCGATCTGCTTGCAGCGCTCGATGCTGCTCGCGTGGGTGATTTTGAGAAGGCCGAACAGCTGCACAAGGATGCCAGCGATGCACTCCTCGGCGCTCACGACACGCAGACCAAGCTGCTGTCGCAGGAGGCCGGCGGCGGCGAGATGGAGATGACCTTCATCATGGCTCACGCTCAGGATACTCTCATGACCACCATGATCCTGGAGAAGCAGACCCGCTTTACCATCGATGCCTATAAGCGCATCGCCGCACTCGAGGCTAAGCTCGCCTAACGAGCTCTCACAACCAAGTCCCCTTCCAAAAGCTCTGCAGCTACCCACGGCAGGGCTTTTTCTGCACTCCTCCAAGTTGCGGTGAAATAGGGACTGAATAGGGACCGGCGGGCGCAAAACAATCCCTATTCCACCGCAACTCATCCCGAAATAGTCATTGGGGACAGTCTTGGTGCCCGTTCGTCTTGCCGTTCGGTTTTTCGCTGGGTGGGTATACTTCCTTTCACATTAAACGCCGGACTGAGGAGGTATCCAAATGCCGGATAACGGGTCAATACAAAAAAGAGACGCGCACGAGATGGCTCATGGGCGTCCTGTCCAGATAACCGAGCACACGACGGTAACCGAACTGCAGCCCAGCCTGTCCGATGTCGTGTGCGCAAATAAAAAGCTGCAGATCGGTATCATCGTTGCGCTCGTGGTACTGGCCTTGCTGTCGGGCTTTGTGGCTCGTCCGCATTTTGCCGATACCAAGACTTGGGACTCCACCATCGAGGTTATCGACCAAAAGAAAGGTAACGTACTGGCGCTCACGGCCTCGTGCGTGGCGCTGTCTGCGGGCATTACCGCGCTGCCGGGTGATACGGGTACGCCGGTCGCTGAGCAGCTCGCACAGCTTTCGGGCAACTTGGGCATCGTGCTTGCCGTGCTCTACCTCGAGAAATATCTGCTGACTATTTTGTGGTCGGTTGGCTTGGGCATCTTAATCCCGTTTGCGTTGGCGCTCTTTGCGGTGTCGCTTGGCATTCACGGGCGCTGGAGCACGAGCGCCGTCCTGCGCCGTGTGGCGACGCGCGTGTTGGTGGTTGCCGTGATCGGCATGGCGCTTGTGCCCGCGAGCGTATGGGTGTCGCAGAAGGTCGATGAAACGTATCGCGTAAGTATTGAGCAAGCTGAGCAAAAGGCAGCGGACGCTGCGAGTGCGGCAGATAGCGATAACTCCAAAGCAAGCAAGAAAAAGGCCGAGGCCACGGAGTCCAAAAACGTGCTCGAGCAGTTGACTGACGGGGCCTCGAGCCTGGTCACGTCGGTAACCAGTGGTGCCAAGCAGATGACCGACGAGATCGTGCGGCAGGTGACCGATCTGATCGAAGGCGTCATCGTGATGATCGTGACCTCGTGCGTTATCCCGCTGCTGGTGCTCGCGGCGTTTCTGTGGCTGGGACACACGCTACTGGGGATCGATATCTCTGGCCCGGCGAACTATTTGACGGGCCGTTTTCTGAGCGCTCCGTCCAAACATGCCAAGAAGAGCGGGCAGTCTGAGTAGGCGGCAAAGCGATCTTTGGAAGATCAACCGTAAGAAGGGCGGCCGAGACACGTTCTCGGCCGCCCTTTTGTTTGTTGAACACATGGTCGCTACGTCTGCGCCGGGCTCAAACGGTCGCCAATCATGCGTGAATGGTATTTGTTCAAAAAAGAACAAAGATAAACAGATAATGGTTGCAGTCGCTGTTCGAATGTGTTCAAATAAACATGAACAGTGAAGAACCGCACATTCAGATGCCCGGACCTGAACGCGATTCAACACTTCCAAACAGAAACTACGCACCTGCGTATCTCTCAAGGAGGATGTCATGAGGGTTGTAATCGCTTCCGATGCCGACGGTATGTCGATGAAGGAGTCCATCAAGGAGATGCTCATCGCCGACGGTCACGAGGTCGTCGACTATTCCGAGACCCCTGCCGCGGACTTTGTCGATTCCGCGACCGCCGTTGCCAAGGACCTGCTGGAGCACAAGGATTCCCAGGGCTTCGCATTCGATAAGTACGGCGTCGGCTCCTATATGGCCGCCGTCAAGATCAAGGGCATGGTCGTCGCCAACATTTCCGACGAGCGTTCCGCCTACATGACCCGCGAGCACAACGGCTCGCGCATGGTCACCATGGGCCCGGGCGTTGTGGGCACCGAGGTCGCCAAGAAGATCGCCCGCGAGTTCCTGCGCGCCCAGTACGCCGGCGGCCGTCACCAGATCCGCGTCGACATGCTCAACAAGATGGCCTAACGAGAGCCACCGAGAACTCGAACTTCTACCTCAACTTGTGAATTCAGACGAAAGGACGTTCTGATGAAGAAGACCATCGCAATCGGTTGCGACCATATCGTTACGGACGAGAAGATCTATCTGGCCGACCGCCTGGAGCAGGCTGGCTACAAGGTGCTCGACTGCGGCACCTACAGCCACACCCGTACGCACTATCCCATCTACGGTAAGGCCGTGGGCGAGGCTGTTGCCAGCGGCAAGGCCGACTTTGGCGTGGCCCTGTGCGGCACCGGTATCGGCATTACCAACGCCGTCAACAAGGTCCCCGGCGCTCGCTGCGCCCTGGTCCGCGACATGACCTCTGCCCTGTATGCCCGTCGCGAGCTCAACGCCAACATCGTGGGCTTTGGCGGCAAGATTACCGGCGAGTTCCTGATGGCCGACATCATGCTTGCCTTCCTGGAGGAGCCCTACGAGAAGTCCCCCGAGCACGATGCCCTGATCGCCAAGATCGACGCTTGCAATAAGGCCGATGCCGAGGCTCAGGCTGACCCGCACTTCTTTGACGAGTTCCTCGAGAAGTGGGACCGCGGCGAATACCATGACTAAGGAGGTTACGCGGTTTTACCAAACCGCGTAACGGGTCGACGCTGCGCGACGCTCAGGCACCCCATCTCGCCGCTCAAACCGTCGCTCGCGTGCATGAAGTACGCGTCGCTCCTCTTTCGCGGCGATCTGCGGCACCTGGGCGCCGCTCGCTGACGTTGAGGGTGCCTGTGAGGTTGCCCCTTTTGTTGCGAAGCTTTCTGGTTCGGTAAGCTGCTCCGATAACACGTTTGCTTGCTTGGCTTGAGCGCTTTGCTCTTGGCGGTACCCGGCATTCTGCATCTTTTCAATTGACGGCTCGCGTTTCTGTGAGGGGGCGCGGGCCGGTTTTCTAAACAGGAGTTCAATATGATTCTGACCGTTACCATGAACCCGTCGATTGATACGCGCTATCAGCTCGACAAGCTGGTCATTGACGACGTTAACCGTGTGACGCCCGAAAAGACCGCTGGCGGCAAGGGCCTCAACGTGAGCCGCGTGCTGCTGCAACTGGGAGACGACGTGCTCGCGACTGGTCTGCTTGGCGGCCACATGGGTGCCTATATGGCCGAGCTTATGGATGCCGACGGCGTCAAGAACGACTTTGTGCCCATCGCCGGTGAGACGCGCATTTGCCTGAATATTCTGCACGAGGGTAATCAGACCGAGCTGCTGGAGAGCGGCCCGCAAATCGCCCCGGCCGAGCTCGAGGCCTTTACGGCCAAGTTCGCCGAGCTTGCAGCGAAGGCGGACGTCGTGACGCTTTCGGGCTCGCTGCCGCGTGGCGTCGATGCCGGCTACTATGCCGAGCTCGTCAAGATCGCCGAGGAGGCGGGCGCCAAGGTGCTGCTCGACACCTCGGGTGCATCGCTGGAGGCTGCGCTGGAGTCCGACGCTAAGCCTGAGCTCGTAAAACCCAACCTGACCGAGATTAACGGCCTGCTGGGCACGTCCTTTACGACCGATGATGTCGATGCCCTGCGTAAGGCGCTTGCTGCCGATGGCCGTTTTGCCGGTATTCCCTGGGTTGTCGTTTCGATGGGCGCTGCCGGTTCGGTGGGCTTCCATGAGGGTCGCGCGTTCCGCGCCAAGACGCCCGCGATTGCGGCTGTGAACGCAACGGGTTCCGGCGACTCGACCATCGCCGGTTTTGCGCATGCCATTGCTGCTGGTGCCGACGACGTCACGGTGCTCAAGACCGCCAATACCTGCGGTAAGCTCAACGCCATGGATCCCAAGACCGGCCACCTGGTCATGGACCGCTGGGACGAGATCTACAGCAACGTTGAGGTCGTAGAGTTGTAGCGGTTGCGACTCCTAATAGAATGAGCGTGGATAATCTCCTGCTTTTGGTGCCCATGCGAGCTCAAAGTGGGAGATTTTCCACGCTCGAGTCATTAGTCGTTGGGGACGCTCTTTAATGACTGGTCGTTTAAGAACGTCCCCAATGGCTACACTCAAAAACGGCGCCCGTCGGCGATGTTGCCGGCGGGCGCCGTTGTCTTGAAGACGAAATAGTCCGTTTTCCTCCGTCCCCAAGGGATCATTACAGTGAGTCGATAAAGCGCTGCTGGGCGGCGCGGCCGGCTTCGTCCCACTTAAAGACGCCGGCGTTGTCGAGCACGTGGCCAAACACTACGCCGACTTCCTCGTGCAGGATGCCGATGGCGCTATCCGCCGTAAGCTCGTCGGCGCGGCGGGCATAGACATCCTCGGCCCACGCGGCATGGCTACGGCAGAGGTCGTCGCCCTCGAGCGCGCCGGCAAGGTCGTAGCTGGTATCGGCTTTGGCCGCCAGCAGGTGCTCGCGGACAGCGCCGAGCTCGGGAACCAGACGCGGCGGCAAAATGGCCAGGCCCATGACCTCGATCAGGCCGATGTTCTCCTTCTTAATATGGTGAAACTCGGCATGCGGGTGGAACACGCCCAGCGGGTGCTCGTCGGTCGTGATGTTGCAACGAAGCGCCAGGTAGGCCTCGTAGATCTCGCCGCCGGCATTGCCGCGGGAGTCGACGCGGCGGATGACGGGCGTCACGGTGTTGTGCGCTACGCCGTCGGCCGTGTGCGCGATAACGCCCACAGACTCGTCGGTCCACTCGCGCCAGGCGAGGATAATCTTCTCGGCAGCGTCGAGCAGCTGAGCGCGGTCATGCGAGCGCAGGCGCAGCACCGAGAGCGGCCACTGCAGCACAGTGCCGGTGACCTGGCCAAAACCGGGCACGCTAAACTGCGAGACCTCGGCGGCATGCATCATGGGGAACTCGTGCGCGCCGCCCTGGAAGTGGTCGTGCGACAGAATCGAGCCGCCCACGATAGGCAGGTCGGCGTTGGAGCCGATGAAGTAATGCGGGAACAGGTCCACAAAGTCGAGCAGGCAGGTCAGGCTCTTGCGGTCGACGTGCATCGGACGATGCTCGGAGCTCATGGCAATGCAGTGCTCGTTAAAGTACGCGTACGGGCTGTACTGGAAACCCCAGCGCTCGCCGTTGAGCTGGATGGGGATAATGCGCAGGTTTTGGCGAGCGGGGTGAGCGCCGCCGTCGGCTGCGGCGGAGCGTCCGGGATAGCCCTCGTTTTCGATGCAGAGCTGGCAGGCGGGATACTTCTCGCCCGTGTTCTTGGCGGCACCTGCCGCGGCGATATCGCGCGGGTCCTTCTCGGGCTTGGACAGGTTGATGGTGATCTCAAGATCGCCCCAGTTGGTGGGGGTGCTCCATTTGATGTTGCGCGCGATGGCGGCGCGGCGCACGTAGCCGGCGTCGCAGCACAGGCCGTAGAACCAGTCGGTTGCGGCGCGGGGCTCGTTGACGCCCATGCGTCCGTTGAACTCCTCGTTTACAACCGAAGGCCTCGGCATGAGCGCACCCATGATGCGCATGGCGATGCGGTCGCGGCCTGACGCCGTGTCCTCGGCGGCACCGTTGGTAACGGCGGCCTCGGAAAGCGCGGCAAGCGTGCCTTCAAGATCAAAGTCGGGCAGGGTATTGGGGTGCAAGAGCGAGAGTTTCTCAACCTGGAGCGCCCAGGCCATGTCGAGCGCCGGACCCGTGGCACCAATGCGCTCCAGAATAGTGTTGTAGGCCCAGATGCGATCGTCCTGGCCGACCATAGACCGATGGATGGCGTATTCGATCAGGCTCTGCGCAGCTTCGCGCACATCAGTCATTACAGCCATGCCGCGTAAGCCCCCTTGTCAGAAATCGCGTAGTGGCGGGCAGAGTCCTCGCCCAGCCAGTCGTTCATCTTGGCAATGAAGGTGTCGACGAGGTCGAGCGGCACGAAGGCCTGGATGGTGCCGCCAAAGCCGCCGCCGTGGATACGCACGGCGCCGCGGCCGTCGAGCACGTGCTCGGCAAGAGCAAGCGCGTACATGGAAGGCTGCTCGGCACCCAGTTTGGCAACAACATTCTGCAGGTACATGGCGGAGCTGGCGCCGGACTCACGCGTCAGGACCAGGAACTGGTCAATGTCGCCGGCGTTCAGGGCCGCCCAGCGCTTATCGACCAGGCCGTTCTCGTACCAGTAATGAACGGCGCGCAGGCAGGCGCGGTCGCCCAGCTTGGCGCGCAGCTCGGGGAGCTTGGCGTCAAAGTCCGCCACGTTTACCTCGCACAGGCGTGCCTTGCCAAACTCGGCGGCGACGTCCTGCATCTCGCGCGGAACAGCGGCGTAGTCGTCGGTGGCTGCCACATGGTCGGCGCCGACCTTGACGAGCACGAGCGCATAGCCGTGATCCTCAAAGTTGAGCTCGAGCTTCTGGGTCTTAGGCTGAGCCTGGTCCTCAAAGTCCATGTAGGCGAGGCCGCCCAGGCACACGGCGGCTTGGTCCATAAGACCGCAGGGCTTGCCGTAGTAGTTGTTCTCGGTTCGCTGGCTCATCTGAGCGAGCGTGACGGGCTCAATGGCGGGCGCGCCCCAGAGCGTCTCCATGGCACGGCCGTACGCGGCCTCGACGGCGGCAGAGCTGGAAAGGCCGCCGCCCGAGGGGACGGAGCAGGTAAAGGCAAAGTCGAAGCCCTGGGGCTCAACGCCCAGAGCAGCGATTTCGTGGGCCATACCGCGCACGAGGCTTGCGGACGTGCCCTTCTCGGACTCCTGGACATCCAGCGTGTCGAGCGTGATCTCAAACGTAGGATAGCCCTCGTCGGCGACGCGGACCTTGTTGGAATCGGTTGCCACGGCGATGCCGTCGACGGCGACATCGAGCGAGCCGGCGATAACGTGACCGCCCTCGTGATCGGTGTGGTTGCCGCTGATCTCGGAACGGCCGGGCGCGTGCACATAGAGCACCTGGCGATCGCCGATGGGGCCAAACTCCTCCTCAAACAGCTTGGTGAGCGTGGCGAGTGTCTTTTCGTCGGGGGTGGTCATGAGGGTCCTTTCCTTGGCGCATACTGACGAGTTTTCCGTCGTAGTGAGTACGTTAACAATCTGAAGCGGCATAAACTCAGCATCTACGATGCCGCACGTTACGGGCTATGTTAACGTACTCATAACACAACACTTATCACTTTTTGAGAATCTGGTAATCGGTAGAAATTCAGCCGTGAACGGTACTGCCGTATGGACTTATAAAGCAGAAGAGGCGCTGATAGAAAAAGTAGAGTACGTTAACATGCGTCCGACGATAGCGGGCCTCGGCGCGGGATGTATTTCTGGCCGGGCCGGCATTCACGCTATTCAGATCTCGCAAGGGTGAAGGTGATCCTGTGGCAAGGCGCCCGTCCAACGATACAGGTACGCGTCCGGTCTCCATGGCCGACGTCGCCCGCGCTGCTGGCGTTTCGCAGCAGACGGTTTCGCGCGTCGCCAACGGCTTGCCCAACGTTAACGAGCAGACGCGCCAGCGCGTGCAAGCCGCTATGCAAGAGCTCGGCTTCCGTCCGAGTTATGCCGGTCGTTCGCTGCGCGACGGCCGTTACCATTCGGTCGGCCTGTGCGTCAACGATGTCACCAAGTTTGGCAACCTTACGATGATCGACGGCATTGCCAGCGCGGCCCGCGAGCGTGGCTGCGCCATCACGCTGGTCGAGATGTCCAAGACCGAGGAGTTCTCGCTTGCCGAGGCAACGCGTCGTATGGCTGCGCTACCCGTCGACGGCATCATTATCGGCATGAGTCGTATGGCGCCCGATTTTGAGACATTCGATCCGTTGCCGGGTATTGGCACGGTTATCGTCACCATGTATGCGCACCCGCGGGTGACCACAGTCGACTCCGATCATTACGGTTGCTCGCTGCTGCTCATGGATCATCTGTTTGAGCTGGAACACGAGCAGATTCGCTTTATCGGCGGTCCGTCCTTCTCGGTTGACGAGCAGTTTCGCCGTGCTGGCTGGCAGGATGCACTCGAGCGTAAACACATTAAGCCGCAGGCACCACTCGAGGGCGACTGGTCTGCCAACAGCGGCTACGAGGCCGCTCGGTACCTGGCTGAGCACGACCGCACCATGACGGCGATTTACGCGGCAAACGACCAAATGGCAAACGGCGCTATCGCCGCGCTGCGCGACAGCGGCTTGCGCGTGCCCGAGGACGTGAGCGTGGTGGGCGTCGATGACTCGCTCGACGACTTTGTCGCACATAACGAGCTCACGACCGTTCGATTCGATCTGCATCAGCGCGGGCGCGAGGTGTTCGAGCGCGCAGTTCCCAAGGCGGGGGCATCGGACAAAACCGTCGCCATTCGTATTCCCGGTCAGCTCATCGTTCGACACACCACGGCAGCGCCGCGCGCATAGTTTTCGCAGGTCAACGGCTCGGCGTTGCATATCAATAACAATCGGTAAGGATGCCGGCAGATAGCCGTGACTATGAAGGCGAGTGCTATGATAGACGGGTTCATTTGTCTATCTAGGAGGCTTTGCCTGATGGAGATCACCAAGGATATCCGCTACATTGGCGTTGACGATCATGACATCGACCTGTTCGAGGGCCAGTACGACGTGTCCGAGAACGGTATGGCATACAACAGCTACGTTATCTTGGGCGAGAAGATCGCTGTCGCCGATTCGGTCGATGGCGGATTTGTCGACGAGTGGCTCGGCAACCTCGAGACCGTACTCGACGGCCGCACGCCCGACTACCTGGTCGTTCACCATATGGAGCCCGATCACTCCGCTGGCATCGCTGCCTTTATGGAGCGCTATCCCCAGGCACAGATTGTGGCTAGCATGGGCGCCTTCCGCATGATGGTCAACTACTTTGGCACCGACTACCCCGAGCGCAAGATGGTCGTCAAAGAGGGCGACGTGCTCGATCTGGGCAGTCACAGCCTAACGTTTGTCGGCGCTCCCAACGTGCACTGGCCCGAGGTGCTGTTCTCTTACGAGGCCACCGACAAGGTGCTCTTTAGTGCCGACGGCTTTGGCAAGTTTGGCGCCAACGACATCGAGGATCCGGAAGGGTGGGCCTGCGAGGCGCGCCGTTACTACTTTGGCATCGTCGGCAAGTTCGGCAAGTTTGTGCAGGCCGTGCTCAAGAAGGCCGCCGATCTGGACATCCAGGTTATCTGTCCGCTCCATGGCCCCGTGCTAACCGAGAACCTGGGCTACTACCTCGACACCTACAACACCTGGTCGAGCTATCAGCCCGAGGACGAGGGAATCACCATTGCCTACGCGAGCGTCTACGGCCACCTGAAGGCCGCCGTCGATGAGCTCGCATCTGCGCTCGAGGCCCGCGGCCAGAAGGTCTCCGTTTTTGACTTGGCTCGCGACGACATGGCCGAGGCCGTTGAGGATGCGTTCCGCTATGACCGTCTGGTACTCGCTTCCATTACCTATCAGGGCGAGATCTTCCCGTTCATGAGCACCTTTATCCACACGCTTGCCGAGCATGCCTACCAGAACCGTACCGTGGCGCTTGTCGAGGCCGGTTCCTGGGCGCCCACTGCCGCCAAGGTAATGACCAAGGAGCTCGAGGGTATGAAGGACATCACCCTGACGCAGAACAAGGTGACTGTCCTGGGTTCGCTCAACGACGCCTCGCGCGCTCAGATCGAGGCCCTCGCTGACGAGCTCTCCAAGTAACGACACGTTCACTTTTAACGCTCAAACCACCACAAAGGGGACAGGCACCTTTGTGGTGGTTTTTGTTTAAGCGCCGGCGATGAGGAGATTTGGGCGGGCGTTGTCGACGATCTCGGCGATTGAGGTGGCGACGGCGTGATCGGGGTCACGGTCCATCACGATGGCGTTGACGTCGATTAGCTCGGCAAAGCGGTACATGCCGCGTCCGTTGACCTTGCTGGCGTCCATGAGGGCAACGCCTTGACGGGCGGCGGAGATCATGGCTGTTTTGGTCTCGGCCATCTGCGGAAAGTCGGTCGTAAAGCCGCAGCCGGGAACAAAAGCGCCGGGGCACATGACGGCAAGGTCGGCATGGACCATTTGGAGCGCCTGCATGGTGAGCGGTCCGTACAGATAGCGATGACCTTTGCGCAGTGCCCCGCCCAGCATGACGACATCGACCGAGGGCATGCTCTCGTCGATGTAATCGGCAATGGTAATGTCGGCCGTGATGACGGTGATGCCATCGCGCTGGTCGAGGAGCCGGACAAACTCGAGCGCCGTGGTGCCCGAGTCGACGAGCAGCGTGTCACCATTGCCGACGAGTTCAATGGCGCTTTGCGCGATGGCCTGCTTGGCGGCGACGTTGACATTGATGCGGCGATCCTGCGTGGAAACGGTCAGGCGTTTGTGGAGCGATACGGCACCGCCATGCGTGCGGCGCAGCTTGCCTGCTTCGGCGAGCGCGTCCAGGTCGGCTCGGGCGGTGACGGAGGACACGCCAAAGGTCTGGGCGATTTCTGCTACCTGCACCGAGGCGTTATGCTCGAGCATCTCCATGATGGCGGAACGACGCTCGTCGGCGAAAGCTCGGGTTGTTGCGTGGGCCATATCTGCTCCATCATCGTCTGAAATTTGCAGGAATTGTGTTGACTCTATTTTCGTTCATTTTCTTTTTGAGTAAGAAAATACCTTTCGATTACTTATCTTTTCTATAAAAGAAAGACGATCAAGGCTCAAAACTCAATATCGAACACGCGCGCTCGGGTTCGATCCCTTCCGTTTGCTTTTCAAAAATGAAGGTTGAACCTCGCGCGATGACAATATCTCGCACGTGCAAAGCCGCTGAATTTCATACAATGAGCGCAGCAAAACGCAAGGTAAAACGCCTTGTGAACAACTACGCCCGATGTCCAGATGCGGGCGAGGGAGAGGAGCAAACGCTCATGGCACTTGTTACCACCGAAAAGATGCTCAAGGACGCTCAGGCCGGCCACTACGCCGTCGGCGCGTTCAACGTCGAGAACCTCGAGTTTGTTATGGCCGTTCTGGCCGCTGCCGAGGAGACCAAGTCCCCCGTCATCATGCAGACCACCCCGGGCACCATCAAGACCGCTGGTCTGGACTACTTCTACGGCATGGTCAAGGCTGCCGCCGAGCGCGCTTCCGTGCCCGTCGCTCTGCACCTCGATCACGGCGATGGCTATGACCGCTGCATGCAGGCTTTCCGCACGGGCTACACCTCCGTTATGATTGACGGCTCGCACGAGTCCTTCGAGGACAACATCGCCCTGACCAAGTCCGTCGCCGATGCTGGCCGCGCCATGGGCGTGCCCGTCGAGGCTGAGCTCGGCAAGGTCGGCGGCAAGGAGGACGACGGTCCCGCGGTTGAGGGCGAGAGCCCCTACACCGATCCTGCCGAGGCCAAGGAGTTCGTCGAGCGCACTGGCTGCACCTCCCTCGCTATTGGCGTTGGCACCAGCCACGGCGTGTACACGAGCGATCCGCACATCGAGCAGTCCGTGGTCAAGGCCATCCGCGACGCCGTCGACGTGCCGCTGGTCCTGCACGGCACCTCCGGTGTGCCCGATGAGCAGGTTGCCGAGGCCGTGAAGAACGGCATCTGCAAGGTTAACTACGCTACCGAGCTGCGTCAGGCCTTCACCAAGGGCTTCATGGCCTACATGGCCGAGAACCCCGCCTGCTTCGATCCCAAGAAGCCGGCCAAGGAGGGCATGCGCGAGATCACCGAGCTGGTTAAGATCCGCATGACCAACCTCAACTCTGTGGGCAAGGCAGAGTAACAGCAAGGGTACTCCGACTCGCTACATATCCCGGGGAGGGACGGGGGCTTAGTTCCCCAATCGTCCTCGGGCATGCAAAAAGCCTCGCTGCGCACTTCGTGCGGCGAGGCTTTTTGCCCCCTGCGGAAAGATTGGGGAACTAAGCCCTCGTCCCTCCCAGGTTGACCTACTCGAGGTCGTCGCCCTTGTGGCGTTAGGGCGGAAAATAATAAGAAGCCTTCGCGCTGCGGAATGATTTTGGAAACTAAGTACGGGGACCCGCCCAAGCCGTTCTGCTCAATCGCCCTTGTGGTGTTGGGGCTGAAAGGGTGGGACGCGTGGGTTATTTGGTTGTTAGGGTTAGTAGGTCGTTGGGGGTTTTGAGGTTGTAGGTGGCGTTTGGGATGTCTTGGTGTGATCCCCATGCCGCTCTGGCAAAACTGACCCCTGCCGAAGTTGCGCATTGTTCGTCGTAGACGGTGTCGCCAACGTAGACGACGTTGCCAGGATTCGCGCCCGTACGCCGGAGATATTCGAGCATGGGTGCGGGTGCGGGTTTATGTTCGGTTGTGTCTTCGACAAGGATGATGTGCTCAAAATACTTATCGAAACCAAGGGGTGCAATTTCTTTTGTGTATTCGTCGCGCGCACGTGAGGAGACGATGCCAAGTTTGCAGCCGCTATCGGCGAGTGTTGCGATGACTTCAAGCAAACCTGGAAACACGCTGATGGTGCTTTTAAAGCTGGCGGCAACTTGGCACCAGCGATCCAACGTTGCCTGCGAGTAGATTCCAAGTTTCTCAAGGGCATCCTTGCCGGGTATGCCGAGGGCAAATTCAAGCTCGTGTCGGGGGAGCGTTTTGCCGGTCTCTTCTTGGACAATCTGGACAAGCGATGATAGAACGCTTTCTTCTGTATCTGCCAATGTCCCATCAACGTCAAATACGATATGGTCAAAGTGCTTCATATGATTGCTCCTCTCTGTTGTTTGCCTGCAAGTTTGATGCGGTGACAGAAGAAAGGCTAGCGGGATTTCTGCCTGGTGCTATCGAGATTCTGCCTCGCTGCTCGATAGCTCGAAGGAGTGCATCCCATTTGTTCTTTAAATACCTGGCCAAGATGGCTTGCTGTCGCAAAGCCGCATTGGCGCGCGACTGTCTGGACCGTTCGCGTGGTGTGTGTCAAAAGTTCGCAAGCACGGTTTACGCGGTATGCGCGCAGATATGCCGCCGGGGTCGTTCCTGCGCAAGCTTCGATAATGCGGTAACACTCTCTTTCGCTTACGCCGGCTGCAGATGCCATCTGGGGCACATCTATAGCGGCTGCATAGTTCGCGCGGATATAGTCCAGGATTGCCTTGAACTGTACGTCGCGGTTGGTCATCCAAGAGGCGTTGTCGGAGGAAAAGAGCGGTTCGGCCTTGGCGTAAATCTGAATCCAGAGCTCTGACAAGCTATTCCGAAGCGCCATCTCGTTCTGCGGCCGTTGAAGGTCGTGGTTAAAGGAACTCTTTAGCAAATCGATAAAGGGCATATCGTCGGGGTTGGTGGGCGACCATTTGAGCACATCGACGCCTCGACATTGCAGTAAAGGATTGATATAGCGCTTTTGAAGGCGTCCCGCGGGATCGCCGAGCATCGACGGCTGAAAGATATGCAACATTTGAATGGCTGGTGCCGAATTGGGTGATTGCAGCGTGCTGTGCAAAATGCCGCCGTTGATAAAGCCGGCGGACCCTTCCTCAAAGCGTACGTGCTCATGAGCCGCGCGCGTTCGATAGTCAATCGCTCCCTGCTCCATGTAGAAAAGCTCAACTTCGGAATGCCAGTGCCAGGGGACGGAATTGCCCGGATAGCGAGCGAATTCTGCGCGTTCGGCAATATAGGGCCAGTCATCGGCGGTCTCGGGAAACGCTTCCTCGCGTCCTCCGCGGTGCAATTCTATGTGATCCATGTTTCGCATGGCATCAGTATAAAGCGCGATGGGCTTAGATTGCTCTTGCCTGTTCGGGGAACGCCTTGTTTAGGGATGCTTGGAGCTTTTCGAACGATGCTCGCAAGTTGAGGTTCTGGTCGGTTGAGCGTTTTGCTTTTGTGGTGGGGGAGTCGAGGAGGCCATTTCTCTGTGTCGGGGGGAAGGAGAAAAGGTCTGCATGTGTTAGGGATGGCTGCTGTGTTGCGTCATTGGAAGAATGCATGCTTATGCGGCCTCCTCGATGTCCACCAAAAGGTTGCGCACAGGGTGTGCTGCTAGGTCCCGTGCGTTGGCAGTATTATGCAGCGGACCGTTCAAAGAAGCGCTAAAGAAAGGCTTAACCTGGTTTGGTGTTACGATGAAACCGCAGGTCAAGGCTATTGAGTAACACTCTTGAAAGGTTTTGGGCTTAAGGGCTTTCTAAGGTTTGTGACGTGGATGTGGCTCGCCTGTGTGGGGCGTGTGAATGCTCGCTGTTAGCGCTGCGGCTCTGCAGCCCGTACCTGCTCGATGACCTTTTCCATCGTGGCGTCGATGCGGTCTTTTTTGAGCTCGCATTCCCAGATGGTTATGGGTGTCCAGCCCATTTGAGTGAGTGCCGCCACGGCAGCGCGGTCGCGCTCGACGTTGCGACGGAACTTTGCCTCCCAAAAATCAACATTGCGCTTGGGCTGGCTCGGGTTGCACTTGGGGCAGCGGTGCCAAAAGCAGCCGTTGACGAAGATGGCGATCTTGCGGCCGGGGAAGGCGATGTCGGGCTTGCCGGGTACCTTCCATTCCAAACGATAGCCCGTAAGGCCCGCGGCCCGTAGGCGCTGACGTACGAGCAGCTCGGGCTTGGTGTTGGCGCGCTTGTTGCCCTTCATGGACTTTTTGATGGCGGCGCGCCGGCGGACCAGTTCGCGCTCGTCAGCGGAGAGGTCCGAGGTATCGATGCCGTCCAGCAGGCCGGGCTTGGGGCGCTTTTTGCTGCGGCGCTTAGGTTTGCGCCTGGGTTTGGCGGCTGTGTTGGGCGCGGCGTCATCGGCGGCGCTTGCCTCAAGCCGGTCTTCCTTCAGCTCAATCAGGGCATCAATGAGCCCCTTGTCGGCGGGCATCCACTCAACGGTGGCAAGCGAGGTGCGCGGAATCCAGCGGATATCGAGCTGGCGGTCGTGCTTCTGAGGCTCATCGGATTCATCGGCGAGCGAGCAGTAGTAGCACTCCATGGAGAGATGAAAATCGGGGTAGTCATACTCAACGGTGTAGAAATCGCGCAGGTTGGTGACTTTTACCTGCAACTCTTCCATAAGCTCGCGGCGTACGGCGTCCTCGGGCGACTCGCCGCGCATGAGCTTACCACCCGGGAACTCCCAAAGTCCTTGCATGTCGCCGTAGCCGCGCTGCACGGCCAGCAGCTCGTCGGATCCTTCCTTGCGAATGATCCCGGCGGCAACATGAACAGTCTTCAACAGGAGTCCTCTCTCAACATCAACACGTGACAGGCTAGCTACCCGTACCTTACACAACGGTAAGGCAAGCGTAAGTCATATCGATGGTAGCCGACTCGGCTTCTTGCGACTATAGATGCCGTAGACTAATCGCAAGAAAGGACTCGGTATGCAAACCACGCACATGGCGACCCCGGTACTGGAGGTCGCGCATCTCGAAAAGGTATATGGAGCGCTGGGCAACGTGACCCGCGCGCTCAACGACGTCAGCTTTACCGTCAACCGCGGCGAATTTGTTGGCATCATGGGCGCTTCGGGCTCGGGCAAGTCGACGTTGCTCAACTGCGTGTCGACCATCGATAGCGCCACAAGTGGCACGATCCGCATCAACGGCCAGGACGTGACGCGCATGAAGCAGGCCAAGCTCTCGCAGTTCCGCCGCGAGGAACTGGGCTTTATCTTCCAGGACTCCAACCTGCTCGATACGCTCACGGCGCGCGAGAACATCGCCCTGCCGCTCACCATCGCCCGCACAAACTCGGCAGAGATCTCGACCCGCGTGCAGGATGTGGCAGCGCGCCTGTCCATCAGTCAGGTGCTCGACAAGTATCCCTATCAGATGTCCGGCGGTCAGCAGCAGCGCGTTGCCGCGGCTCGCGCGCTCGTCACCGATCCCACCATGATCATGGCCGACGAGCCCACCGGCGCCCTCGATTCCAAGAGCGCTCGCCTGCTGCTCGAGAGCCTGGAGGCCCTCAATCGCCGCCTACGCGCTACCGTGCTCATGGTCACGCACGACAGCTTTGCCGCCAGCTACACGAGTCGTGTACTGTTTATTCGCGACGGCAAAATCTTCACCGAGTTGCGCCGCGGCGACACCGACCGCCGAGAGTTTTTCGACCGCATTATGGAGGTCGTTGCCATGATGGGCGGTGAGGGCTCCGATGCTCTGTAAACTCGCTTGGGGCAACGTCCGCCGCGCCGGCCGCGACTATCTCGTCTACCTTTTGACGCTCACCCTGGGCGTCACGGTCTTCTATGCCTTTAACACCATCTCGATGCAGGTTGACATCGCCGGAATCGATGAAAAGGGCTTGGCGCAGGTTATGGGCAGCATGCTCGGCTACCTGACGTACTTTTTGGCCGGTGTCATGGCCTTTTTGATGGTGTATGCCAATAACTTCATCATGAAACGCCGCAAGAAGGAGTTTGGCCTGTACCAGGTGCTCGGCATGGGGCGCGGGCGCGTCGCCACGATCATGGCGCTCGAGACCGTGATAGTATCGGTCGTGGCCTTTGTTGCCGGCATTGTGCTGGGCGTGGGGCTCTCCCAGCTCATGACGTTCTTTACGGCCTCGCTCTTTAAGACGCAGATTGCCAATTTCCACTTTTTCTTCTCGGCGCATGCGTTCAACCTGACCCTTGCCTGCATGCTCGTGATGTTTGTGCTCACGCTACTGCTGAACCTTCGCGCCGTGCGTCGTACCAAACTCATCGAGCTTATGGGTGCCGAGCGTCGCAACGAGAGCATCAAGACACGCAACCCCTGGATCGCGATTGCCATCTTTGCCGTGGGCGTGGTGCTTGTGGGCGTGGCCTATTACCGTCTGCTACGTGATGGGTTCCCGCTAACCGCGACGGACAGCAAGCTGCAAGAGGCTATGAACCAGTTTGGCATTACGACCGCTATGGTTACAGTGGGCACCTTTGCCCTGTTCTGGGGACTCTCGGGCATGCTTATCAAGCTGTTGCAGAGCCTGCGCGGCGTGTATTGGCGCGGACTTAACATGTTTACCGTGCGCCAGCTTGCGGCCAAGGTCAACACGGTGTGCTTTTCGATGGGCGTCATCGCGATGATTCTGTTTTTGGCCATTACCTCGGTGACGTGCGGTATGTCTATTGCCAATGTGATGAACGAAAACCTGGAGCGCTATAACCCTGTTGACGTGTCTCAGACGTATGTCTATTACACGCCCGAAACGCTCGACTACTACAAGGAGTATGTCAATCCGTCTGAGGCCGATCGCATGGTGCTGGCCGATGCAACGGTCGATTTGTACGCTGCATGGCATGGCGAGCGCAAGTCGGCGGACAACAACGACGAGACCGGCAAAAAGGTCAATATCGCCGATGTTGCCGGTGAGCATGTGCAGATCGATTCGTATCTGAGTTACCCGCTTGGCGGCTCGGGCCCCTCGGTGGTGGCGGGCGAGATGTGCAAGGCCATGGGCGAAAAGCTTCCCAAGGCGCTCGAGGGAAGCAACGCCGATGCGATGGGTCTGTATGTGACGCCGGCGAGCCAGTACAACAAACTGCGCCAGATGATGGGCGAGGAGCCGGTGAGCATTGGCCGCGACCAGTATTTGCTCACGTGTGATATGGGCGGTGAGCTGGGCGACCTGTACACCAAATACATGGCCGGCGGCCATACCCTCACCTTGGGCGGGCATGAGCTCAAGCCCGCAACCGATAAGTCGGACGAGGACACGGCGGCCATCGCCAACTCGGCGATGGGCAGCAATCCCGGTACCGTGGTCGTAGCCGATGAACTGCTGTCCCAGCTTAATCTGCAGCCGTATTCCAGTAATCTGCTCGTTAATTACAAACAGGGTATGGATACGACCGAGGCAGACGAGAGCATTAAATACACCTTGCTCGATAATCTGCTCGTTGACGGCAAGGAGCCGGGGTCGTGGGGAGTCTTCATCACGCGTTCCGAGATGTACACGCAAGCAGCGCAGATGAACGGCATGATTAGCTATCTGGCCATCTACATTGGCTTTGTACTGGTCGTTGCGTGCGCGGCAATCCTATCGATCCAGCAGCTCTCCAATGTGGCCGACGGCAGCCGCAGCTATCGTGTGCTGGCACAGATCGGCTGTGACGACCGCCAGATTCGTCATTCGGTGATGGCGCAGCAAGCGGTATTCTTCCTGTTCCCGCTGGCAGTGGGCTTGGCGCACTCCTTTGTGGCGCTCAAGGTGATCATCGAGCTGGTGAGCGTATTCGGCGATATGAGCATCGCCGGCACCGTGGGCCTCACCTGCGCGATTTTCCTGGCGGCCTATGGTGGCTACTTCCTGGTAACGTACCTCATGAGCGCCGGCATGGTACAAGCTGCCATCGCCACCCGCTACAGCGAGTAGCAGACGGGTAAAACCATCGCAAAGCCACTGCGTACAGCCGCCGCGAACGGGGTTCGGACCCCTTTCGCGGCGGTTTTTTGCCTTTCTGGTGCGCCTCAGATGCAAGTGAGTAGACTTTCTTGGATTTGCCGAGCACACCGCGACAAGTGCCCAATAAAACCGCAGGTCAGGGCTGTGTCGATTTGGGGCGTGCTCGGCCTTCTGCAAAAAGCCTACTCACTTGGTTTTCGCTGTTAGAAGGCCGTCGCGAGGGAAAGCAGTTCCCTCGCGACGGCCTTCACGTTTGCCCAGATAAAACCTGCCAAAATAAACCTGTCCCTTTTTGGTAGGTTATCGCTTCCAGAAGTGGAGGATCAGCGTCGTGCGGTTTTGCTGCTCGGTTTTGACCAGGATGTTGTGGATGTGGGTCTTGACGGTGCCCACGGCAAGGAATAGCTCGTCGGCGATCTCTTGGTTCGATTTGCCCAGCACAACCAGGCGCATGACTTCGGTCTCGCGGTTGGAGAGCTTGTAGGCGTTGCGGTAGAAGGGCATCTGCTCTTCGATGTGTCGATCAAGATCGCTGACGTTCTTTTCCTCGGGTGCCTCCCGCATGCGAATCGAAAGCACGTGATAGGCATAGATAATCAGCAGAATCGCAAAGTAGCACGCAAAGATGTTCTCGCTAAAGTTGCGCTCGGATAGGTACAGCTGCAGCCAGGAGGGTGCCAGGCTCATGGGAACAACAAGGATGTTGTAGAAATCCTCGGCAACGATGCAACCGACCAGAATGGCGCCGATAATGAGGTGCTTTCGTTGATTGTTGACGCGCGCCTTAAGCTCGACCTGCGTGCTTTTATGCGCCGTCCAAAAGATATAGAGCCCCACAAATACAAGGAATGCCTGACGTATCGTGTAGTAGAGCCATTGATGCATGGGGCCGTAGGGGACAGCGACAATGATCAGCAGCTCGCTCAGGAAGAACGTTGCGACGGGAATAACAAACTGCTTTTTTGAATGTTTGTCGAGCAAGTCCATGGCAATGAGCCAGATAAAAGCTTGTGAAGCGGTCGCCACAAGGGTCCGCAACACAGGCATGGTAATTGAGTAATAGTCGCTGGCCGGAAAACTCTGGTTTTGCAGCGTGTATTCGAAAAAGAAAATCTCGGTCATCTCGATGGCATAGCAGATAAATACGCCGCTGCCATAGATAAAGAACCGTCGACGAGACGAGGCATAGGCGGCAAGCGAAAGCACTGCCGTCACAATACAAATCAGGAGTATCGCTAGGGTATAGAAGAACATCAGAGTGTTCATCTGCCACCGTCCCATCTCATTTCGTCTATGGCCGAGCCCTGTATATCTTGCGGGATATAGACGCCTCAACCCATCGTTTCATTGCGGATTAGGCGCCGAGTTACAGCATAGCGATATACCGTTCGCGGTTCCAGATAGTAAACCCCCTGCAAGCTCGCTACCTGCGGGTTTATATTGGTTTAGAGGGGGTGTAACTCCGTGAACGGTCTTTAATCCCGAATAAACTAGGTAAAAATTGCATACGGGTGAATGATGGTCTTGTCAACACGAGGCGTGATGTTCGAGCGTCTCATAGTAATAGTCGGCAAGACCGGCGGAAAGGAAATCGACATGGCACTGCCTAAGGATTTCATCGACACCAACGACTTCACCAAAGAGCAGATCCTGGCTATCGAGGATCTTGGCCTGGCAATGAAGAAGGCCATCAAGGTTGACGGTTATTATCCGCACCTGCTCCGCAACAAGAGCCTTGGCATGATCTTCCAGCAGGTCTCCACCCGCACCCGTCTTTCCTTCGAGACCGCTATGACCGACCTTGGCGGCCATGCTCAGTTCTATGGCCCTGGCACCATCCAGCTCGGCGGTCACGAGTCCCTGGGCGACACCGCTCGCGTTATGGGCTCGCTGCTCGACATCATGATGGCTCGCGTTGACCGTCACAAGGACGTCGTCGGCCTCGCCGAGGGCTCCGCTGTGCCCGTCATCAATGGCATGTCCGAGTTCAACCATCCCACGCAGGAGATGGGCGACCTCATGACCATGCTCGAGAACCTCCCCGAGGGCAAGAAGATCGAGGACTGCACCCTGGCCTTCATCGGCGACGCCACCCAGGTCTGCGTCTCCCTCATGTTCATCGCCTCCAAGGTCGGCATGAAGTTTGTCCAGTTTGGACCTAAGGGCCACCAGATCCCCGACGGCGGCCTGCACGTTGGCACCGTCGAGGAGCGCGCCGAGTTCGGCAAGCAGATGATGGCCATCGCCGAGGAGAACTGCAAGGTCTCCGGCGGCTCTGTCGTCATCTCCGACGACATCGAGTGCATCAAGGGCGCCGACTTCATCTACACCGACGTGTGGTATGGCCTGTACGACGAGGAGGTCTCGGGCGAGAACTACATGGACGTGTTCTATCCCAAGTATCAGGTCACCATGGACATGATGAACTTTGCCGGCCCCAACTCCAAGTTCATGCACTGCCTGCCGGCCACCCGCAACGAGGAGGTCGTCGACGAAGTCATGGACGATCCCGAGCGCTCCCTGTGCTGGGTCGAGGCCGAGAACCGCAAGCACTCCATCCGTGCTCTCCTTGCCGCCCTGGGCAAGCGCACCCCGCTCAACGACGAGGGTGTCGAGTACTCCGCCAAGGCTGAGCTCCACGCCGCTCTCGAGGCTCTCGAGCAGCTCTAAGCCTCAAGGCTTCTAAAAGCACGTTTGCGGGCGGCGGATGCTCGTCTCCTGTCGCCCGCTCACCGAGGCCCAAGCAATTGCCTTAATACCTTAGGGCCTCGGATCTGTCCAAGACTGAGCGAAGGAGCTCATCATGAGCGACGGAAAGAAAAAGCTTTCCTTCTTGACGGTCATTTCGACCATCATCTGCGTCGTCTTCGTTTGCGAGGCCGCCGCTCCTGCTGCTGCCATTGGCAACCAGCAGTTCTTCTGGTGGATCTTCCTGATCCTGACCTTCCTGCTTCCCTACGGCATGGTTGTCGCCGAGCTCGGTACCACCTATGACGGCGAGGGCGGCATTTACGACTGGGTACGCGATGGCCTGGGCGACAAATGGGGCGCCCGCATCTCGTACTACTACTGGGTCAACTACCCGCTGTGGATCGCCTCGCTGGCTACCATGTTCCCCGACA
This sequence comes from Collinsella sp. AM31-2AC, assembly GCF_003469285.1. NCBI lineage: Bacteria > Bacillati > Actinomycetota > Coriobacteriia > Coriobacteriales > Coriobacteriaceae > Collinsella > Collinsella sp. AM31-2AC. Next base: position 5,173 of record NZ_QSJB01000015.1, on the reverse strand, counting down.
TTTTGGGCATGGTCTTTGGCGTCGAGTTCAACTTGATCGCCAAGATGGGTATCGATCTTGCCTTTGTGTGGATCGTCTACCTCATGGGCCGCTCCAAGGCGGCCGACTCCGAGTGGGTCCTTAACGGTGGCGCCATCATCAAGGTCGCCGTCGCCGTTATCGTTGGCGCTTTGGGCATTTGGTATGCCATGGAGAACGGTTTTGCGAACGACATGTCCGCTGCCACCTTCCTGCCCGAGCTCACCAACACCAACGCTCTCGGCTACCTGTCGATCATCATCTTTAACTTCATGGGCTTCGAGGTCATCTGCACTATGACCGACGACATGGCCGATCCCGCTCGCGATATCCCCAAGGCTATCATCGTCGGTGGCCTGTCCATCGCCGTGATCTACCTGTTCGCTGGCTTTGGCATCGGCGCTGCTGTGCCGGCCGATTCCATCGACCCCGACTATGGCATGATTGTCGCAGTCCAGACCATGGTGGGCGACTCCATGATCTTCAGGGTCATCTGCATCGCCTTCCTGATCACCCTGTTCGCCAACATGGCCGCCTGGTCCTTCGGCGTCAACTCCGTCGCCCGCTACGCTGCCGAGCACGGCAACATGCCCAAGGTCTTCGCCTCGATGATTTCGGATGATGACATGCCCAACGGCGCCAACCTGGTCAACGCCGTCGTTGCCTCCCTGGTGCTGTGCCTGCAGCTCGTTCCCATCGACGCCATCTCCAACGGCGTCTTCTGGATGCTCTTCGGCACCTCCGTCGTCTTCCTGCTGCTGACCTACATCCCGATGTTCCCGGCGTTCCTCAACCTTCGCAAGAGCGACCCCGACCGCGAGCGCATCTTCACGTTCCCGTTTAAGGGTGCCATGATGAAGGTCATGCTGGCCATCCCTTGCATCGAGCTGATCCTGGCCATCGTTGCAACGCTGGTGCCGCTCTCCGCCGCCGAGATTGGCGACAAGCTCCCGATGATCGTTATCTTCATCGTGCTTCTGCTCATCGGCGAGGTTGTCCGCGTCGTCAGCGCCAAGGGCCGCGAGACCGAGTACAAGGGCCTCACTCCCGAGCTGGCAGCTCAGCGTCTCGCTGAGGAGGCCGCCGAGGCCGAGGAGAACTAGAGCACCCGGTTCTGGGGCTCCAACCCTCCTCGTGTACCAACGCGCGCTTCGTCGGGCTTGTCGCTCCCGACTCCGGGCACTCTAGCCTCTTCGGAGACGTGCCCAAGCGACAGGTTTGCTAACCATTCCCCGGGGTGGGTGTGAGCGATAGCTCCGGTAACCACCGCCCACCCCAATCTCTCTTCCGTATCCTTCGTGCGTTTTGTCTCCGCGCACTTGGTTACGTCGTCGCTTGCCGGTGCGACTCCGTGAAAACCGGCGCCGGGCGCCCCGACCCTTGCCGGGGAACGGGCGCCTACCATCTCTTGGTTTTAGGCTGCGGGTAACCCGCCCGCAGCAAGCGATCGTTCGATTTGGAGGATATCTTATGCGTACGATCACCGAGTCCGAGTCCACCCCCAAGGCCGACGGCTTCTTTATGCCCGCTGAGTTCGCCCCGCAGGATCGCGTGTGGATGGGTTGGCCCCACCGCACCGACACCTGGGCCCACGGCGCCAAGCCGGCTCAGAAGCAGTATGCCGCCATCGCCCGCGCCATCGCCGAGTTCACCCCGGTTACCATGTGCGCCAACCAGGTCGACTATGCCAACTGCAAGGCCGTCTTCGAGGAGGACGAGAACGTCACCGTCATCGAGATGACCACCGACGACGCCTGGTTCCGCGACACCGCCGCCACCTACGTCATCAACGGCAAGGGTGAGAAGCGCGCCAACCACTGGCACTTCAACGCCTACGGCGGTCTCGTCGACGGCCTCTATTTCCCGTGGGACAAGGACGAGCAGATCGCCCTTAAGATGGCTGAGCTTTCCGGCTGCCGCCGCTATCGTCCCGATGACATGATCCTCGAGGGCGGCTCCATCACCGTTGACGGCGAGGGCACCCTTGTCGTGACCGACCAGTGCCTGCTTTCCCCGGGCCGCACCTGCTCTGCAGTGCTCGAGGAGGAAGAGGATCCCGAGTCCATCTGGCCCAAGTTCCACAAGAAGTTTGAGCCCTGGAGCGAGGAGCTTCGCGCCTACATGGACGAGCACCTCAAGGATTACCTGGGTGTCGAGAAGGTCATCTGGGTCAAGGAGGGCATCGACCCCGAGGAGACCAACGGCCACATCGACGACGTCGCCACGTTCATCGCGCCGGGCGTCATGGCCTGCATTTGGACCGACGATCCCGAGTATCCGTTCTACGAGCAGTGCCACGCTGCCTACGAGACCCTCTCCAACGCCGTCGACGCCAAGGGCCGCAAGATGAAGGTCTACAAGCTCTGCATGCCCGTGAACCCGCTGTTCATGGACCAGGCTTCCTGCGACACCATCGACGCCGACGAGAACGCCGAGCCGCGCGTCCCCGACGAGCCGCTGATCGCCTCCTACATGAACTACCTCGTGACCAACCACGGCGTTATCGTCCCGCAGTACGGCGACGAGAACGACCAGCTGGCCGTCGACACGCTCCAGAAGATCTACGACGAGGTCTGGGGCGAGGGTGTCTACAAGTGCGTCGGCGTTCAGTCCGAGCAGGTCGTCTTCGGTGGCGGCAACATCCACTGCATTACTCAGCAGGAGCCGTCCGCGTAATTGTCTGTCTTCCCGAGGCACGGCACCTTCCCGTTCATTCGTCGCTTGCGTACCAAAGTACGCGGCGCTCCTCTTTCACGGGAATCTGCCGCACCTCAGAAACCCAGCCGATCAATCGGACGGTCGGTGAATCGGACCATCTCGGGGCATTGATGGTCGGTTTATTCGATGTCTTGGTCGGCTGGGTTTTTCTTTGGGCACTCCGTTGCCTCCACTTCGGAGTGTCCGCCTCTTTGATTGAGTACGCGTCTGATCTGGGATTTATTGCGGGTTAGGCCAATTGTTCGCTTGAATTTCCCAGGTCAGACGCGTCTTCAATTGCTGATAGTTTCCGGTTGCGAGCGCGACCGTTTTGATCGGAGTATCTATGTACCAGCGTATCGTTATCTACACGCGCCTGTTCCGCGAGCGTTGGTCCAACAATTGCATCCTCTCTTCTCTTTGGGATGGCACCTGCACCGGTGACGCGGCCTGCAACCCTACCTTGGGCTGCGCCTTCGGTACAGATGCCATCCTTTTTGCTGTAGGGGGAGCGTGCCGTGGCAGGTAAAAAGTTCTCCCTGTTCGAGGTCATCCTCTCGGTTATCTGCGTCGTTTTTACCATCGAGGCGGCGGCTCCGGCATCTGCCATGGGTAACGTGCAGTTCTTCTGGTGGATCTTCCTCATCATTACGTTTTTGCTTCCCTATGGCCTGGTGGTGGCCGAGCTCGGTACGGCGTTCGATTCCGAGGGCGGCCTGTACGATTGGGTTCGTCTGGGCTTGGGCGACCGTTGGGGCGCCCGCTGCTCCTGGTGCTATTGGGTCAACTTTCCACTGTGGGTGGCAAGTATCGCCTGCATGTTCCCCAGTGTCATTAATGCGGTGTGGGGTATCGAGTTTTCACTCGGGATCCGAATTGCCATCGAGATTGCCTTTGTGTGGGGCGTCACGGTCATGGCAATGCAGCCGGTGGCCGAGGCAGATTGGGTCATGGACGGCGGCGCCGTCATCAAGGTACTCATTACCGCCGTGGTGGGAATCGTCGGCATTTGGTTTGCCTGCAATAACGGCTTTGCCAACGACATGTCGTTTAAGACCTTCATTCCAGATCTGGGAGACACCAATTCGTTGACGTACCTATCGATTATCCTGTTCAACTTTATGGGCTTCGAAGTGGTCGCGACCTTTGCCAGCACGATGAAGAACCCGTCGCGCGATATCCCCAAGGCGGTTATTGCCGGTGGTGTGGCCATTGCGGCAATTTACATCATTTGCGGCATTGGCATTGGAGCCGCGGTTCCCACCGAGCAGCTTTCACTCGATTCGGGCATTGTGGACGCAGTCGTCGCTATGGTGGGGCGCACCCACCCGCTGACGATGGTCGTGGGCGTGGCCTTTTTGGTGACGCTGTTCGCCAATATGATCTGCTGGAGCTTTGGCGTCAACAACGTAGCGAGCTATGCCGCGCGCCATGGCAACATGCCGCGTCCCTTTGCGTTGGTGTCCAAAAAGACCGGCATGCCCAACGGCTCGGCGCTCATTAACGGCTGTTTTGCCAGCCTGGTGCTGCTGCTCCAGATTCCGCTGGGTGAGGGTTCCGACGTCTTTTGGGTCTTCTTCTCGATGAACGTCGTCTTTCTGCTCATGAGCTATATCCCCATGTTTCCAGCGTTTTGGCGTCTGCGCAAGCACGATAATCGCTCGCGTGTGTTCCGTACGCCCTTCGAGGGCAAGGTGCTTGCGGTGGCACTTGCGATTCCCGTGGTGGAGCTTGTGCTTTCGATTGTCGCTACGATTGTGCCGCTCAACAGCTCACCTGCCGAGATGGCAAAGTTGCCGATCCTCGTGGGCGTAGTGATTGGCCTGTTATTGGGCGAGGTTTCGCGCCTCATATCGTGCCGCGGCCGAAGCGTCGACAATCCCGGCGTTGGTGCACGGGGGTCAGGTTACTTTGCACCAAAACAGTAAGCGCCGCGAGTTGCGCAGCGCTTGGTGCATCTTGGGTTACTGTTCGCGGTGCTCGGGATCGGAAACGAGCTTAGGCGCAAAGTAGGGGACGTGGCCCAGGTAGGGGCAGCTGTCCTCGCGTGATTCGACGACGCAGGGGATATCTTCGTAGGTGAGTGAGTCGCTCAGGCGGGCGATGGTCTTGGCGGCAGGAGCGACGAGCATCTTGAGCGGTGCGATAGGCGCCATGGCATCTCCTTTCTTGCATGCGACCCGTGTTTTGGCGCGAATGTATATGCCGCAAGTCTAGCATCCCGCCCAGGAGAGCTTCAAACCACCACAAAGGGGACAGGCGCCTTTGTGGTGGTTTTGGCGTTTGCCCAGATGAAACCCGCCAAAATGAACCGGTCACCAGGAGAGGAAATGGCGTTGGGCGAGAATTTGGTTTGTTAAATAGGGTCCCGACCTGGGCTACTTATAGATTGTGGAAAACTCTACTGGTGGCGCGCGCAGACGTGGTGTAAGAGCGTCCCGAGGTCCGTCGCTGCAAG